>JASIGD010000473.1 GCA_030045295.1 Streptosporangiaceae bacterium | reverse complement strand
TTGGCGGCCGCGCGGCCCACCGCGATGCTCAGGGCCAGCGGAAGGCGGGCGCACGCCGCCACGATCTCGTCCGCCGCCTCGGGCTCGGCCGCGACCCGGCCCGGGCCGAGCCTGCGGGCCAGCATCTCGTGCGCCTCGGAGTGGCTGAGCACGTCGAGTGTGACCAGCGCCGCCCCCTCCACGGCGACCAGCCCGGCCATCTGCTTCCGGCTGGTCACCACGACCAGGCAGCCCGGCGAGCCGGGCAGCAGCGGGCGCACCTGGGCCGCGTCGCTCGCGTTGTCGAGCACGATCAACATCCGCCTGCCGTCGACGTGGCTGCGGTAAAGGGCCGCCCGTTCCTCGGTGCAGCCCGGGATCCGGTGCGGCGGCACGCCGAAGGCGTCGAGGAAGAACCGCAGCGCCTCCCCCGGTTCCATCGGCGGTGTGACGGGGTCCAGGCCGCGCAGGTTGATGTACAGCTGGCCGCCCGGGAAGCGCTCGGCCACCTGGTGGCCGAACCGCACGGCCAGCGCGGTCTTGCCTATCCCCGCGGTGCCCGAGATGACGGCCACCGGCACCGACTCGGCCGTGCCCGCGGATGGAGCGGCCGACAGCAGCGCGTGCAGCATGCGGAGCTCGTCGTGACGGCCCGAGAATCCGTGGGCGTCCAGCGGCAGCTGGGCGGGTACCGGAAGGCCGCGATCGTCGGCGGGCCAGGACCGCCCGTGCCCGAGGCCGGTCTCGAGCTCGGCATCACCCCCCTCGCCGGCGGGCGGGGCGTCGGCGGAGCCCGGTGATCGCGGCGCGGCACCCTTCCGGTGCGGCCGACCCGCGCCATCGTGACCACCGCTGTGGTTACCGCCGCCCGCGCCAGGGCCGGCGGCGAGGTCGAGCGCCGGATCGGACGTCAGCACCTGCTGGTAGATGCGGGATAGCTCGCTGCCGGGATCGATGCCGAGTTCCTCGGCGAGCACGCGCCTTCCGTCCTGGAAGACCCGCAGCGATTCAGCGTGCCGTCCGCTGCGGTAGAGCGCGATCATCAGCAGCCCTCGCATCCGCTCCCGCAGCGGGTGATCCGCCACCATGGCGGTCAGGTCGGGCACGACTTCCTCGTGGCGGGCGAGGGCGAGCAGGGCATCGGCTCGTTCCTCGGCGGCGGCGGAGCGCAGCTCGGTAAGCCGCACGCGCTCGGTCTCGGCGAACGGGCCCGGCACTCCGGCGAACGCGGCACCACGCCAGAGCCCGAGCGCACTGTCCAGCGCGCCCGCCGCGCCCGCCAGGTCGCCGCTCTTGCGCAGCTGGCGGGCTCGGGCCAGCTGCTGCTCGAAAGCGACGGCGTCGGGCTGCCCGGGCACCAGGTGCAGCACGTAGCCCGCCCCGGACGAGACCAGCACGCGGCCTGGCCCGCGCAGGGTCCTGCTGGGCTCGATGACGCGGCGAAGCCCGGCGACGTAGGTGTAGATACCGCCCTCGGCGCTGGCGGGCGGATCGTGTCCCCAGACCGCGTCGACGAGTTCGCCACGGGAGATCACCCGGTTCGCGCGCATGGCCAAGATGCCGAGCACGGCTTGCTGCCTGGGCTGACCTACGGGTAGCTCGTCATCGCCGTTCCAGGCCGCGACCGGACCCAGCACGCCCACGCGCAACACCACGGTCCTCGCCGACTTTCCGCACTCAGACTGCCGCCCCCCACCCGGGCAGAAGCGCCTGCACCGAACGTTACACGATTCGCGCGGCTGATCTAGAGAAAATCTAGATCTCCTAGAGCCGTGCCCTTCCTGCATGTCGGCCGCGAGTCTGCTCCAGGTTAGCTATGAGCTGCCGCGCGGGGGCGCACCAGCGCGGTGAACCGCCTACCATAGAGCGCGGTACCCGGGATGACGTATAACTGTGGCGCGGTGGCGCAGGCGCGGAACCGGCAGCGCGGCTTTAGCGCCGCCGGCTGACAAGGGGTTGGACGAAGCGAGCATGGGCAAGGCAAGCAGAACGAAGGTCGAGGTCACCCGCAGGGAGAAGATCGCTGCGCAGCGAGCGGCGGCCCGCCGCGCCGAGCAGCGCAGGCGGATCCTGATCGCGTCGGGCAGCATCTTGGTCGTGATAGCGATCGTGGTGGTGTTCGTCGTGGTCAAGTTGAGCAGCAGTTCGACGCCGCCCGCCGCCACTTCGGCCTCGAACGGCCCCACCGGCGCGGCGCTGACCGCGGTCGTGGACAAGGTCACCTCCGTGCCGGCGAGCACCCTGGACGCGGTCGGCGACGGCGGAGCGCCGTGGCAGTCACTTCAATCCGGGGTGATCAAGCCGGTCACCGGGTCGCCCCTGACCGCGAACGGCAAGCCCGAGATGCTGTTCATCGGCGCCGAGTACTGCCCCTACTGCGGGGCCCAGCGCTGGGCGATGATCGTGGCCCTCAGCCGGTTCGGCACGTTCTCCGGGCTGAGCACCATCCACTCGTCGAGTTCCGACGCATACGCCAACACGCCCACCTGGACGTTCCTGCACGCGAAGTACTCCAGCCCGTATCTGACGTTCACGTCGGTCGAGACGACGACGAACGTCCCGGATTCCAGCTCCCCGTCGGGCTATGGCACCCTGCAAACCCCCACCGCGGCGCAGGAGGCGCTGGAGAGCAAGTACAGCACGGGGACCATACCGTTCATCGACTTCGGCAACAAGTACGTGAGCATCGGCTCTAGCTACCTCCCGAGCGTGCTGGCCGGGCTGAGCTGGAGCCAGATCGCGACGGACCTGAGCAACCCGAACAGTTCCGTCGCCAAGGCCGTGGACGGGACGGCGAACTACATCACGGCTGCGATCTGCAAGATGACGGGCAACCAGCCCGCCAGCGCCTGCACCCCGGCCGTCAAGTCGCTCGAGAGTCAGCTCTGAGGCTGGGCCCAGGCTTCGCCCAGGGACAGCTTTGACGCTGGGAACGATACAATCTGGCGTCAGGTGCCGGCCGCGCCTACGCCTGGGACCGCGCGCACAGCAGCCGTGAGACGACCGGAGGCGAAGCTCGGATGACAGCGTCGAAGTCAAGCCGCGCCCGCAAGGCTCGCGCCCAGGCCAGCGCGGCCAGGACCGGTACCGCGGCCGGGAACGGTACCGCGGCCAGGACCGGTACCGCGGCCGGGAACGGCACCGCGGCCAGGACCAGCGCTCAGGTCAAGACCGGCACCGCGGTGAAGACTTCCGGTGGCGGCGTGACCGGCTCCGGCACGGTTCGGGCGGCCAGTTCGGCGGGGGCGGCCGACGCGGGCAGGTACGGTGCCGGCGGCAACGGGCAGACACGTGGCGGCTCGCGGGCGACGGCATCGCGGGACGAGCTAGCCGGCGCCAGCGCGGCGACCGGAAGGACCGTTCCGCCGTGGCTGCAGCTCACGACCTTGCTGCTCGCGCTGGCCGGCCTGGGCGTGTCGATCTACCTGACGATCGCGCACTTCACGGACTCCACGCTGGCCGGGTGCTCGGAGAAGTCAGGGCTGGTGAACTGCACCAAGGTCACCACCAGCGCCCAGTCGTACGTGTTCGGAATCCCGGTCGCAGTGCTCGGGCTGGCCTTCTTCGTGGTCGCGGTCGCGATCATGAGCCCGTGGGCCTGGCGGTCGACCAGGCGTGAGGTCCACCTGGCCCGGCTGGCCTCGGTGGTCGTCGGCGTCGGCTTCGTGATCTACCTGCTCTACGCGGAGCTGTTCATCATCGGGAGCATCTGCCTGTACTGCACGAGCGTGCACGTCATAACGTTCCTGCTGTTCGTGCTGACCATGTTCGCCGCCGCGGCCTGGGGCCTGGGCCCGGCCCGCCCATCCAGCTGACCGGCCCAACGCGATCCGAGGCACCCGGCGGGTCGAATCACCAGGCCATTACATATTCCTCATATTGCCGCCGGGCGATATCCCGGGACGCGATGACGCACTACCCTGAAGTCACACTGGGCCTGGCCGCACGCGAACCCGTCGCGCCCGAGACGCGGAAGGACGCGCAGCCGATCAACACGGGCTAAGAGAGGAGCGGATTCCGTGCCGGGCATGAACTCAGGCCTGAGTCCGGCCGACCCGACGCTGGTCGCCGCGTTCAGGTCCGCGCTGCTGCACCAGGGCGTGATCGCCCTGATCATCATCGTGTTCCTCGGGCTGCTCTGGGCGACGGCACGCACCTGGCGTCCCGCCGCGCCGACCGCGACACCCGCGGCCAATGGGTCTGGCGAGGCTAGCGAGGCCGACGGGGCGGGGCCAGCGGGCCGGAGGCGCGGGCAGCCCGAGGCGCGGGCGCGATCGCTACTGCGGATCGGCTTCGGGCTGATCTGGGTCTTTGACGGGATCTTGCAGGCGCAGCCGAAGATGGCGGGGGGGCTTGCTGCGCAGGTCATCCAGCCGACCGCGGCGGCGTCGCCGACCTGGGTACAGCACGTGGTCAACTGGGGCGGCACGATCTGGTCCTACCACCCCATCCAGGCCGGAGCAGCCTCGGTGTGGATCCAGGTCGGGATCGGCGCCTGGCTGCTCGTCGCGGTCCGTGGGCCGTGGTCCAGGCTGGCCGGGCTGGCCAGCGTGGGCTGGGGGCTTACGGTCTGGGTGTTCGGTGAGTCGTTCGGGGGGATATTCGCGCCCGGCCTGAGCTGGCTGACCGGGGCGCCCGGGGCCGTCCTCATCTACGTGGTCGCCGGGGCGCTCATCGCGCTGCCGGAGGACGCCTGGCGCACTCCGAGGCTCGGGCGGCTGCTGCTCGGCGGCATCGGGCTCTTCTTCATCGGCATGGCCGTGCTGCAGGCCTGGCCCGGCCGCGGATTCTGGCGGGGCACCATCCACGGCCAGCCGGGAACCCTGGCCGGCATGGTCCAGTCGATGTCCTCGACCTCCCAGCCGCATTTCCTGTCCGCCCTGCTCGCGCGGTTCGGCTCGTTCGCCGCCAGCAACGGCTTCGCCGTGAACCTGTTCGTCGTCGTGGTGCTCGCCGCGATGGGCGTGATCTTCCTGACCGGGAAGCCATGGCTGGTTCGGTACGCGGTGTGGTTCGGCATCGTGTTCGGTCTGGCCGTCTGGGTGCTCGTGCAGGACCTGGGCTTCCTCGGCGGGCTCGGGACCGACCCGAACAGCATGATCCCCTGGATGGTGCTCTACTCGGCCGGGTACCTGGCGCTCACGCCGGCGTCGCAGGAGGCACCGGTGGCCGAGGCCGCCCCGGCGGGACCGCGAGGGCCGGAGCGGCTGCGGCCCAAGGCGCTGGGACGCGCGGTCGCGACCTCGAGCGCCTGGTCGGTAGCGGCGGTGGCCGCGGTCGCGGTCGTCCTGGTCGGGGCGGTCCCGATGGCCGCCGCGGCGGCGAACCGGACCGCGGATCCGATCCTGGCCCTGGCCATCGAGGGCAACAGCAACCCGGAGGACTACCCGGCGCCCGCGTTCCAGCTCACCGATCAGGCTGGCCAGCCGGTCTCGCTGGCCAGCCTGCACGGCAAAGTCGTGCTGATGACGTTCCTGGACCCGGTGTGCACCACCGACTGCCCGATCATCGCGGCGGAGTTCAAGGAGACGGGGGTGCTGCTCGGCTCGGCGGACAAGAACGTGGAACTGGTCGCCGTGGTGGCCAACCCGATTTACCGCTCGGTCGCGTTCACGCGGGCCTTCGACCGCGAGGAAGGGCTCAACACCGTGCCGAACTGGCTGTACCTGACCGGTTCCCTCAGCCAGCTGACTCGGGTCTGGCAAGAATACGGGATCGCGGCGGAGATCCTGCCCGCGGGGGCGATGATCGACCACAGCGACGTGGCCTTCGTCATCGACCGGTCCGGGCGCGTCCGCCAGGAGGTGGGCGCCGACCCCGGGCCCGGCACCGAGAGCACCCAGTCCTCGTTTTCCGTGCTGATGTCCCAGTACGCGCGCCAGGTGCTGAGCAGCTCGTGACCGGGGCACGCACGGGGCGCGCGCGGCTGAGCGTGGCATTGCTCGGCGTGCTCCTCGGGTTGTCCGCCGCCGGGTGCGGCTCGCAGACCGTGAAGGGCGCCACCCCGAGCCTGCAGGTGGTGACGGCCCCGCTGGCCACCTCGCTGGTCAGCGCGCAGGGCACCTGGGCGGTCGCCGTGATGGGCGGCTCGGCCGCCGCGGAGAACAACTTCTGGCAGCTGTTCGTGCGCCGCGCGGGCACGAGCACCTGGTCGCTGGTCACCCCTGCTGGCGTGGCCGACAATGGCGGCCTGGTGGTGGCCGGCGGCGACACATCCATGCTCGTCGGGTTCCGGCCCAGCCAGGGGCTCACGTTCTCCCCGCTGGCCGCGAGCGCGGATGCGGGAAAGAACTGGACGCCAGGCCTGCTCGACGCCGACCTGGCCGACGTCCCGGACGCGCTGGCCGTCGGCCCGTCGGGACAGACCCTCGCGCTGCTGCACGACGGAAGCATCGAGACGGCGCCGTCCTCGGCGGCGGCCAACGCGGGGCAATGGTCGCAGCTCACGACGCTCCCGGCGCTCGCGGCGTCGGCCCCGGGACGCGCCTGCGAGCTGGTGGCGGTGAACGCTGTGTCGTTCGGGCCGAATAAGACCCCGATGGCGGCGGGAAGCTGCGAGCGGCGCGGGGTGGCCGGGGTCTTTGCCGACACCGGCGGTGCGTGGCGGGCCGCGGGGCCTGCGCTGCCTGCCGGGTTTGGCGGGGATCAGGTGCAGGTGCTCGGGCTGGCCAGCACCGTGCTGGCCGGCAAGGGCAGCGGCAACGCGGCGCTGATGCTCGCTGGGAGTCACCTGCTGGCTGCCTGGTCGAACGGGACGCGGTGGGCGGTGTCGGGTCCGATCGCGGCGGACGGCGTGACCGCATCGGGGTTCGGGCCGGGCGGGAGCGTATGGGCGCTGCTGGGCAACGGCCGCGCGGAGGCGATCACCGGGGCCGGGGCGTCCTGGCAGGCGCTGCCGGGGTTGCCGGCCGGAACCGCGACGCTGGCCTCCGGGACCAGCGGTGGATACCAGGCGCTGGCCGTCTCCGGGTCCAGGCTCACCGTCTGGCAGCTGTCCGGGGGAGCCTGGACCAAAGCCCAGGTGATCAACGTGCCGATCGAGTACGGCTCCTCGAGCTAGGACAGCCATGAGCTACGTGACCGAGCACTGGTCCTACAATCCGTTCCTCATCCTGGCGATCGTGCTCGCGGTCTGGCACGAGGTAGGGCTGCAGCGGCTGGCGCGGCGGTCCCGGCCCGACCGCACCCGCCAGCGGCGGCTGCGGTCACTATGGTTCTACGCCGGGCTCGTGGTGCTGCTGATCGCGGTGGAATCGCCGATCGACTACTGGGCGGACGACTACTTCTTCGTGCACATGATCCAGCACCTGCTGCTCATGTTCGCCGCCCCGACGCTGATCGTGGCCGGCGCGCCCTGGCAGCCGCTGCTGGCCGCGCTGCCCGGCCGGTCAGGACAGAGCGTGACGCGGGGGGGGCTGGCCAGGGGCTGGTCCAGGCCGCTGCGCGCGCTCGGCGGACTGGCGCTGCGGCCGTGGGTGTCGGTCGGGCTGTTCAACTTCGCGATGGTCTTCTGGCACCTGCCCGGCCCGTTCGACCTGGCGGAGAACAACCAGGCTGTGCGCATCTGGCTGATGCACGGCAGCTTCTTCGTCACCGGGGTGCTGTTCTGGCTGCAGTTCATCCCCTCGCCGCCGTTCCACCGCCGGATGCCGCTGCCCAGCCGGGTCGCGGCGCTGCTCGTGACCAACGTCATCATGTTCCTCATCGCGATCTCGCTGAGCTTCTTCGTGTCCGGCTCGGTGTACTCGGTGTACGACCACATCCCGGGGGTGACCCTGCCGCCGCTGGCCGATCAGCAGATCGGTGCGGCGATCTTGTGGGTATGCGGCGACTTCTGGGCCATCCCCACGACGATCGTGATCATCAAGCAGATGATGGAGACCGAGGGCAGCATGGGCTCCGCGCTCGACCGGATCCTGAACCGCGGCGTGGCGCAGGGCGGATTCGGCGGGCCGAACGGCGCCAAGGCGTTGAAGGGCTGGTCGCAGCCGCGGCCGAGCGTGGCGGGCGGGACGCGGGCTCAGCGGCCTTCGCCGCCGGACGCGGAATCGTGAACCTCCCGCCAGTGAGCCGGGCGGGTGAATTTGCGCGCGGGCGGCTTGCCGTCCGGTGAATCCTCCGAGGCCCGGAGGTCTGGCGGATGCTCCGGCGTCCGGTGGATGGCGGAGCCTTCCGGAGCCCGGTGGACGTCGGAGCCTTCCGGAGTCCGGTGGATGGCCGCATCCAATCCGGGCTTGATGGCACCGGTTATCTTCCGCAGCCCGCTGAAAGCCGACGAGCGCGCCACCGCGATCACCCCGATGATCAGCGCGGCGATCCCGCCGGCCTCGATCGCGAGCCCGGCCGGTGAGATCTGGATGGTGTCACCGAACACGATGATCCCGAGCGCGATCCCGGCGAGGGGCTCGCCGGCGGCGATGGCGGGCAGCGAAGCGTGCAGCGGGGCGGCGCTGAACGCGTTCTGCATCAGCCAGATCCCGACGATGCCCGCGCCGACCAGAGCGTAGGCGGACCAGGTGCTGAACAGGATCGTCCACGAGTTGCCCTGCGTGGCCTCGAGGGTCTGCCTGGTCAGCGCGTCCTGGATGCCGAAGACCAGGCCGGCCGCCAGCCCGGTGAGGGTGGCACGCACCTGTCCCTGCTTGCGGTGCCCGATCGCCACGGCGGCGAACGCGATGCCCGCGATGATCGCCGCCGCGTACCACTCCGAGAACGAGCCGAACGACAGGCCGATGGGCGTGATTTCCCGGCGTACCGAGAGCAGGGCCACGCCGACGATCAGGATGACGGCGCCGACGACTTCGGGGACGCGGAAGCGCTGCCGGGACAACGGGACCGCCAGCACCAGAGCCCACACCAGGTACGTGCTCAGCAGGGGCTCCACCAGCGTCAGCTCGAGGTGGCCGATCGACCAGGCCGCGCACAGGTACCCGGCCACCATGCACACGACGCCCAGCAGCCACCTCGGCTTACGCAGCAGGTCGGTCAGGATGCGCAGGGACAGGAACCGCGAGTCAGGCTCCTGCTCGGCGGAATACTGCTGGAGCACGAACCCGATCCCGAGCAGCACGGCAGCCACGAGGGTGGTCGCGTACGTAATATCCAGGTCCACGGTGCTCTGACTCTACTGGTGCATTGTGTGCGGATACCAAGGACAACGTGCACTGCTGGCGGCTAGTTTCGGCTGACTTGCTCCCTGGCCAGCATCGCGGCGGCCTCGCGCTCCAGGTCCGCGTAAGGCGTGCCGCTGAAGTTGAATGCAATCGAGCCCTAGCCGAGGTTGATCCCGGTGTAGACGCGCGCCGCGTTGCCGGCGAGGACGGCGGCGAGGATGTCATCGGGGAGGCCAAGCGCCGCGACCGCGCGCACGTTATTCGCCACGCCGGGAACGCCCGGCCAGTCCGTGCCGAAGATCCACTTCCGGGCCAGCAGCGGGAGGTCGAAGCCGGCGTAGTAGCCGGGCAGGCGTTTCGGCGGCAGCCCGGCGAGGTCGAGCCAGACGTTAGCGCGGGCCAGCGCCATCCGGGCGGCGTCGGCGTACCAGTGGCCGCGCCCGCCGTGGGCCAGCACGAGCGGGACGCCCGGGAAGTCCTCCGCGACCTGGTCCATCAGCTTCGGATCCCCCGCTTCGGGCCGCGAGCCGGGAAAGATGCTGCCGCCGGTATGCACGATCACCGGTACGCCGCGCTCGGCGCACAGGTCGTAGACCGGGTACATGTCGCGGCCCTCGGCGCGGAACCCGCCGTGCACCGGGTGCACTTTGACCGCGACGGCCCCGAGGTCGAGCTGGCGTTCGGCCTCGGCGGCCGGCGGCTGGTGCAGGCGCGGGTTCACGTTGGCGACCAGGCGGAACCGCCTGGGGTTGGATGCGATGATCGGCAGCAGGTCCTCGACCGGCTGAAGCCCGGTCGCCCCCGGGCTGTACTCGGCGAACAGCAGCGCGGCATCGGTGCCCTCGGCGTCGAGCAGCGCGTTCAGGCGCGCCGGGACCGGGTCGCCATCCGGCCCGAACGCGTCCCGCCACGGGGAACCCTGGCCGAACTTGGCCGCCCACTCCAGCCACGCGGGCGTCACGGTGCTCAGCCTCGGCACGTGCATGTGGGCGTCAACGACCACCATGCCGTCGATCATCGCGGCGCTACGGATCCAGGCGCCGGAGCCCGGCCCGGCACCTGCGGGCGGACTCGACGTACGTCTTCACCGCGTCGGCGGTCAGGTCGCCGGGAAGCCCGGTCTTCTTGATCGTGGCCGGGACGCCCACCACCAGCGTGCCGGGCGGCACCTCGAAGCCCTCCGGTACCAGGGCGGCGGCGGCCACGATCGAGCCGGCGCCGATCCTGACCCCGTTCAGCACGACCGACCCGGAGCCGATGAGGCACCGGTCCGCCACCACGCAGCCTTCGAGGTGCGCGTTGTGCCCGACCACGCAGTCGGAGCCGATGAGCGTGGGCCAGTCGTGCGTGCAGTGGATTACGGTTCCGTCCTGGACCGAGGTCCTCGCGCCGATCTCGATCCGGCCGTGGTCGCCGCGCAGCACCGCGCAGGGCCACACCGACGCCTCGGGGCCGATCCGCACCTGGCCGATGACGACGGCATCGGGGTGGACGAACGCCGCCTCGTCGATGTCCGGCTCGTCGCCACCCAGCGCGTAGATCGGCACCAGCAAACCCTACCGCTTGGTCTCCGGCACCTGCGGGTCCAGGTCGATGGCGCCGAAGCGGTGCTGATCCCAGATGCGCAGGGAGGCCTCTTCCGGGTAGCGGGACACGTCCGGCGGGTCGTCGAAGACGCGGGTCGTTCGGCTGCTGGGGGCGTAGGGCGGCCAGCCGGGGTCGCCGTTCGCGGCGAACGCCGCCCACTGCGAGCGGATCAGCTTCCCGATCGTCACCGCGCCGGCGGGCGGCTCGGGGCCGAAAAACAGCTGCCAGAGTTCGCCGCCGGCACCGAACACCAGCGGCACGTCGATCGCGTGGCAGGCGCCGAGGCCTCCGACGGCCGCCGGGTAGGCGACCTCGTACAGGAAGGTCCGCCCGCCGGCCGCGGCGTGCGCCTGGGCCAGGTGCAGGCTCGGCATCCGGAACAGCCAGTCGGAATGGACCAGCTCGTAAAGCGTCTCGGGATCGGCATCGGGGTAGGCGGCCCGGTACGCGGGCTCGAGGCTGGCGCCGGGCGCCAGGTGATGGAGCGCGTGGCTCGCCATCTCGGCGGTTACCTTCCCGCGGATCCCGAACATCTCGGTGAACAGCCGGTATTCGTCGCGGTTGTGCCCGGCGACCAGGTCGACGGTCCGGCCGGCGCCCGCCGCCACGGCCGGCCAGGGCGCGGCGGGCAGCACGTCGCCGTCCACGACCGGAGAGAACGGCGTGGGCGTGAGCGCGACCGGACCCCAGCGCCCGGGGTGGTCGCCGGGCCGTACCGCGTCGGACGCGGCGGCCAGCCGGGCCGGCTCGGCGGCCGCGAACGCCTCCGCGGTGGCCGGCAGCCCGGCCTCGGCGGCGATGGCGGCGGTCACGTCGGCGGCCAGGTCCGGCGTGAAGAACGTACCCGGGACGCTCTGCGCGATCGCCCCGCGGAACAGGCCCGCCGCGGCGGGCATGACCAGCAGCGCCGCGATCGCGCCGGCCCCGGCTGACTCGCCGAAGACGGTCACCCGATCCGGGTCGCCGCCGAACGCGGCGATGTTCTGCCGGACCCAGCCAAGCGCGGCGACCTGGTCCAGCAGCCCGCGGTTGGCCGGCACGCCGGGCAGGTAGGCGTAGCCCTCCACGCCGACGCGGTGGTTGAAGGTAACCACCACGACGTCCTGCCCGGCCAGCAGCGACCCGTCATAGCCCGGCAGCCCGGACGAGCCGGAGCGGTACGCGCCGCCGTAGATCCACACCATCACGGGCAACCCGGCCGCGCCGGGGCCCGGCGAGAACACGTTGACGGTCAGCCAGTCATCCGGATCCGCGCCTGGCGCGGGCGGCGGCATCGGCGTCAGCGCGAGGGCGGACTGCGGCGGCGGCGGCCCGAAGGCCGTCGCGTCCCGCACGCCGTCCCAGGGCAGGGCCGGGCGGGGAGCGGCGAACCGCAGGTCACCCACTGGCGGCCGGGCGAACGGAATCCCGCGGAAGACGGCGACGCCGTACTGCGTCCTTTCGCCGCGAACCAGCCCGGCGCCGGTGCGGACGACGGGCCTGGTCACGTCCATGCCGCGCTCCACCTCCTGGTGGCCGGTCCCCTATCGTGTTCTGCCCGGCCCAGCAGGATCATAAGGCGGCGGGCCCCGGGGCGGATACAGTCGACGGCATGGCTGGCCACCCGGAACTGACCCCGTACCGGGGCGACCTGGCGGAAGGCGGCGAGTACGAGGGGCTGCGTTTCGCCGAGGCCGCGTTCGACGAGGCCGCCGCGGGAGGGTGCCACTTCCTGGACTGCACGTTCGCCAACGTGTCATTCGGCGGCGGCAGACTGAGGAGAAGCAGGTTCACCGATACCCGCATGCGGGACACCCGGTTCGTGGCCACCGACCTGGCCGAAACCCGCTGGCAGGACGCGGTCCTGACCGGCTGCGCGCTGGCTGGCGTGCAGGCCTTTTCGGCCGTGATGCGCCGCGTGACGTTCCGCGAGGGCAAGCTCGACTCGGTGAACTTCCGCGGCAGCATGCTCACCGACGTGACCTTCGAGAACTGCCTGCTGCGCGACGCGGACTTCGGCGGCGCCACGCTGGAGCGGGTGAGCTTCGCCGGCTGCACCCTGACCGAGGCGGATTTCACGAAGGTGACCTGCACGGACGTGGACCTGCGCGGCGCCGGACTCGGCATTGCCGCCGGATTCGAGTCGCTGCGCGGGGTCACGATCGACAGCGTCCAGCTTGTCGGGCTCGCCCCGCAGCTCGCCCATCACCTCGGCATCAGCGTGGCGGACTGAGGGTGCGTTACTACCGAGGCGATCTGGCCCCGGCGTGGTCAGCAATCACGCGCATGGCACGGGCGAAGGCTTCGCTGCGGTCGCGGTAATCCCGGAACCGCCCGAAACTCGGCGCCGCGGGCGAAAGCAGCACCAGCCCGTCCGGGCGGGCCCAGCCGAACCCGGCTGCGCTGGCTGTCTCCAGATCGGGGCAGTCGACCACGCCGGCGGGCACCGACGAGTCGGCAGCGATCGCGCGCTCGATTTCGGCGCGGATCCGGGACCCGCTGTCGGGGAGGGTCAAGACGAAGGTAGGAGCCTTCCGGGCCAGGATGCCAGCGGCCAGCGGGGCGTAGTCGATGCCGCGGTCATGGCCGCCGACGATCAGCGCGATGCGGCGGCCGGGCAGGGAGTCGAGCGCAGCGAGGGTGGGCAGCACGTTGGTGGACAGGCTGTCGTCGACGAAGGTTACCCCGGCGATCGTGCCGATCGGCGTCAATCGGCTGGGCAACGCCCGGTAGCCGGCTGCCGCGGCGCGCAGCACGGCGTCATCGCGCGCGCCGGGCACACCGAGGGCGACCAGGCAGCGCCGGGCGATCAGCGCGTTACGGCGGTTGTGCCTGCCGAGCAGCCCGAGCGGTTCCATCCAGTCCGCCCCGGGATCGTCGTCCGCGGACACCCACTCGATCCTCGGGCCGAGCAGCGCCGCGCGCTCCTTAAGCAGGTCGCTGTCCGCATTCGCGACCGTCAGTTCCGCCCCCGGCTGAGAACACAGCGAGAGCTTGTCCCGGTAATACTGCTCCACTCCCCCGTGCCAGTCGAGGTGGTCCGGGTGCAGCGAGGTGACCCCGACCACGGGCGGCGAGCACGGCACGTCGGTGGCCTGGTAGCTGGACACCTCGATGACCCAGTAATCGGCGTCGCCTGCCTCGGCTGGGTCATAGGGCGCGACGCCGATGTTGCCCGCGACCATGGCGCGGTAGCCCAGCCCGGTTAGCAGCTGCCCGGTAACCGACACCGTCGTGCTCTTGCCCTTGGTGCCGGTCACGCACAGGACGCGCCGCAGGTCAGCTTCGGCCAGCCAGAGACCGAGGCCGCCGACGACCGGGACGCCCAGCTCATTCAGGCGGACCACCTCCGGTCGGTACCGGCTGAGACCCGGTGTCTTCACCACCACGTCGCACCGTTCCAGGGCGGCCAACCCGCCTTCGGCGGTGGCCAGCACCGCGCGGCCGTCGGCTTCGGCCCGGGGGTGGTCATCGACGAGCACCGGCTCGACCCCCAGCGCGCGCAGCTTGCGCAGGTTCGCGTGACCCTCGCGGCCCAGGCCCCAGACGCCGACCCGGGCGCCGGGCAGGTCGGACCACGAAAGCTTCGGCCTGGTCATCGGTATCTGGCCGGGATGAAGTTCTCACCGACCGGCCGGAGCATGGTGGCGGCGTCGGCCTCGGAGGGCGCATCGGGCCATCCGGCCACTTCAGCGGCCAGGTCCTGCAGCAGGCGACCGTCGGCGCGGTCGTCACGCCGCGCGGCCAGCAGGACCGCGGCCCGGCACTCGCTGACCTCGCCGACGCACTCGAACGGCTTGGCGCCCGCGCCGAGCAGCGCCCGGAACTTGCCGAGGAGTTCGGGATGATCCAGCGGCTCACCCGTCACGCGGAAAATCCGGTGCAGCGCGTCGGCCGGCAGGAAGGGCGCCAGGATCAGGTCGATGAAACAGCATTTGTCGCACTGCCCGCACCAGTGATCAAGACGGCGCGTCCTGTCGCTGTAAAAGGCCTTGTTGCAGCTCCGGAACGACCCGTGGTACCCCTCGAGAGCCGCGAACTGCTGGCCGACCCAGAGCTCGGTCCGGTCTCGCAGCCAGGAGAAGTACTCCGGCATTTCCGCCGGGCCGGCCGCCAGTACCCCGCGGAAGGCTTCCTCGAACGACGCGCTCTTGGAGTACTGGTGGTTCACCGGGCGGCCCCGGTACTCAAGCGTCGGGATGGACGCTGACCACTCGTTGGACATGACGACCGCGTCCCGGCCGGTGAGCACGGCGGCCAGCACCGCGATCGCGGACAGGATCCCGGTCACCGGCACGTGCCCGTTGAGGAAGCCGAGCTCGGTCGAGCGCAGCAGTTGCGGATCGATATCCCGCTCGGCTCGCACGACCGGCAGCCCGGTGACCGCGGTCGGCTCCTCGATCGCATCGAACCGGTCCGCAGGCCTGTTCACGACGAACAGCGCGGCATCGGCGAGCCGTCGTATCCGCTCGACCACGACGATCGAGTCGATCCCGCCGCCGAACGGCACCAGAGCCCGCGGGCGGTGCGGCGAGGCGGGCCGCGCGGCCACGGGCGGGGCGATCCCTTGGGATTCCCCCGGGGCCGGCGTTGCCTCGATGCGCAGGCCAGATAGGTCCAGGGCGTTGCGGTAGCCGAACTCGCCCAGACCCTGGACGTAGAACTCGCGGAGGAAGGCCAGCTCCGCTTCGGTCAGCGCGGACTCGCCCAGGTCGATGACCGGCGGCGCGGCGGTCTTGTAATAGGAGACGCCCGCCAGCAGGAACACCAGGCGCGCCGCGGCCTGCGCGGTCCCGGTGGACCAGCGCGGGCCGGGCGGCAGCCTGACCCGCTCGGCAAACGGCCTGCCGTCCAGCGAGTAATGGCAGGTCAGCAGGCCACGCCCGGCGTCCGTGGCGAAGCTCTCGTAACGGAACACCCGCCCGCGAACACCTGGTCGTGACAACGCACCCGAAAGAGCCATTACGGTGCCATACCCATGTGCTGCCGGCCGGGAGGCCGCAGGCGCGCCACGAGGGCAAGGCGCCCGCACGGGCGAGCCACGCGGTCACTGAAGAAGTAGCCGTGGCGGGCGGGGTTCGTGAGGTCCGCGGAGGCGGGGTCCGCGGGATCTGCGGAGATGGGGTTCGCGGGGGTGGCGGGGCTGACGGGGGTTGGGAGATTGACGGGGCCGGTGGGCAGATCTGTGACGTGGATCTGGTCGGCGGGTACGCCTGCCTCCAGGAGGGTGAACCGGTTGGCCGCCCACAAGTCCAGCAGCCAGCGGTCCGGGGCGCAGTCCGGGCGGATGAAGGCGGTCGCAGCCGGGCCGAAGGCGCCGGCGACGGCCCGGTAGACGTCGGCACCCACCTGGTAGCGGGCGGGTGCGACGGCGGGGCCGACCCCGGCGATCACGCGAGAGGGCCGGGAACCGAGGGATTCCATCGCGGCGAGCGCCGCGGCGCAGACCCCGGCCACGGTCCCGCGCCAGCCGGCGTGCACGCAGGCGAGCACGCCCGCCACCGGGTCGTGCAGCACGATGGGCACGCAGTCCGCGGTCAGGATGACGAGGACTACGCCGGCAGACCCGGTGACCAGCGCGTCGGTGTCCGGTATGGCGTTGCCGAGCGAGAACGCGCCGCTCCCCCGGTCGGCTTCGCCCACGATCCGTACCCCGGTCCCGTGCACCTGGCGGGCGAACACCAGATCACCGAGGCGAGCGCCCAGGGCAGCGGCCAGGCGGCGCCTGTTCTCGAGCACGTTCACCGGGTCGTCGCCGACGCTCAGACTCAGGTTCAGCGTCGCGTACGGTCCGGTGGACACGCCTCCGCTGCGGGCCGTGACCGCCGCATCCGCCCCAGACGCCTCTAGCGCCGGCCAGGTCAGCAGCCGCAAGGCACCGGCCGCGCAGATCCTGGCGGGGGCGGCCTGGCGGGCGGGGGCGGTTGGGTCGGCGGGAATGGGGTTCACCGGGAGCGGCCGGATATGGGCTGTCATCGGGTGCGATCTTAGCGGCTCCGGGGCTGGCGAAAGTCGGGGCGTCGGCGAGGCGCTGGAGCACGTCCAGGCGGCTGACCCTGACTTCAGCAGCGGGCCTGGCGGTATAGCGTCGGCCAATATCACGAGAGCCACTATCGCTTTTACCACGCTCGGCTTGCGGTGTGGACTGCTCAATGAGTAGCAATCCACTGCCTGATCCCTCAACTGCGGGCAGGTTAGCTGAGATCAAGGAGAACACGATGCCCGAGAAGCAGCCTTTGGTGGTGTACACCGCGACCTACGACAGCGTCTCGGCTGCCCTGACGGACCTGGCCGCCGTCGAGCAGCTGCACAAGGATGAGATGATCGGCCGGTACGACGCCGCTGTGATCGACAAGGAGAACGGCAAGCCTCACATCGCCAAGCGGATGGACCGCCCAGCCGTACGCGTCGTCCCCGAATGGTTTGGCGGCGGGACCTTGCCGCGCAAGGAGCTGCGTGATGCGGCTCAGGAACTGACTTCGGGCCAGGCGGGGCTCATCGCGGTCGGCGAGCCAACGGTCGAGCAGGGACTCGACAAGGCGCTCACGGGGGCCGCCAAGGTCGTGAAGCGCACCGTGGATGCCACCGCCGACGAAATCACCAGCGAGCTGCAGGAAGCGCTCAAGGGCTAGCACCGACGCAGGCCGGTGACCACCCCCAGTCTGGGGGGCCGCGGCGGCGGACCGGCCCGGCGGACGGGGTTGACCGAGCGGGCGCGGTGGCAGGCTGACCGCGGCTTTCGCGGGCGCGGGGCTGGCGTCGGGCCGCTGGCGGCCTAACGTGGTGTCATGGACCGTTTCCTGGTCGGCCGGGAGTATGCGAGCCACCTCACTGACGGCGACCTCAGCCTGTTGGCTTCGGTGGCCGGAACCGGTCAGGTGAGCGGTACCGCGGGCGAGGCGGATGCTTCGCGGCTGCGCGGTGACCCGGAAACGGTGCTGCGGCTGCTGGAGCAGCCCGGGGTGTTCCGCGCGGTCCTGGACGCCGAGGAGACCGCCCGCGGCTGGGCGGTCCCGGCCTCCCCGTTTCTCGTGTTCGCCGTGTTCGTCCAGCAAGCGGCCGCCGAGCTGGCCTCGATGGACCACGTGCCGGAGCGGACCGGGCTACGCCAGCGGGTGCCGCTGTTCGACGCTCCGGCCCTGCGGGACTTCCTCGGCGAGCCGGCGCGCCGGCTGTTCCTGGCCGAGCTGCTGGCTTCGTTCACCCGGCTGGCCAGCGGCCGTTACCGGGTCCAGGTGGGCGGGCGGACGCGGATCCGGCGGTTCAGCGAGCTCGACCCAGTGCGGATGGCCGGGCTGCTTGACGCGGTTCCGCAGGCCGAACGGCCCGGCGTGTACCGCAGGCTCGGCGACGTGGCGCTGTTCCTCACCGGAGTGTTTCCCGACTACGCGACCACGCGCGCCCTCGGCCCGCTCGATACGGGCCGGCTGCTGCGCGCCGCGCGGCTGCCGTTCTCGGAGCGGGAGCGCCTGGCCGCCCGGCCAGCCATGGAGTTGTGGGAGTACCTCGGGGCGCGCTGGTACCGGGCCGCCCGCGAGCTGGCCCCGGTGGACACCGCCCGGGTCGTCGTGGTCGGCGACGTGGCCAGCCGGTTCCGGCAAGCCCGGCGGGTACTCAACCATCTGGCCGACCGGTACCTGCTGCCGCCGGATAGGCCCTGGTTCGAGCGGCCCAGCTTCTGACCGTCCCAGTTCCGATAAGCCCGCCAAGCGGCCTTGGGCTAACCCCAGTTCGGGTAGTTCGCGGGAAGGAGCCCGTACGCGGTCTGGTAACGGTTGGGTGCGGCCGGGACCCCCAGCGTCTCCAGCAGTTCGTCGAAGTTCAGCCCGACCTCGGTCGGGAACGGGCCCTCCCCGCCGATGGCGCCGGCCTGGGGAAGCTGCGACTCCGCGTTCACGCCGCCGGGCTGCGCCCAGCCGATCTCGATGCCGTCTTCCCCTTCGAACATGTCGCCGACCACGGTCGACGGCGACACCTGCTCGCCGACCTGAACGGTGGGCGTGATGTCTTCGGCGACGTAGACCGTCAACCCCTGATCCGGGCCGTTAGTGAGCTGGTAGGTGATCCACCCTCCGCCGGGCCAGCCGGCGTAATCCCCTGACGCGTTGCTGACGACGGCGTCACCGAGAGCGTAGACCGGACCCGACCCGGAGAAGTCGACGCCCTGGTCGATGCGCTCGGGAACCAGCTCACTGACGTTGCGCAGGGGGTTCAGGTAGATGGGCGCGACGGCGACGCCGTCGCTGACGATCTCGGTTTGCTGGCTGGCCTGCACGCCCAGCAGCCCGGCCGCAGCCTGCAAGCCGAGCGCGTCGGCCTGGCCCACCCAAGTCAGGCTGGGGCTTCGCGCCGCCCAAGGGGACAGGGCCGGAAGGAGGGAGACCGCAAGGGCCACGCCCGCTACGGCAGCGGCCACGGCCAGGGCGCGCTTGCTCCGCCACGCAGGCCTCCCCGATCGTGCCTTCCGGTGCCGGGAACCTGCGCCGCGACGCTCCGGTGACGATCGCTCCGGCTTACGGTGCCGGGCGAGCGTAACGGACACGATCGGGCCTCCCGTCGGGCACGGCGACTGAGCTCAGCTGCCACCCGAGCGCCAGCCTGGGTCGATCCGTCTCCAGGACGGTGCGGGTGTTACGCGGGATGCTGTTAGTGCTCCAGGCTGCACCACAGGCGCGCATCACCGGGTCAGAACTACGAAAGAGGCATCCCCGGCTACTTTAAGTTATGACCAGCGTGTCCGTCACCGAGGCCGTCGCCCCGGGCCACGAGCGACCCGGAGCGGACTGGGGAGAGCACGCGACCGACGAGGAGTACCGCGACCGCTGACCGGGTACGGCAGCCGCGGCGCGCCGCGGCCCGGCCGCGCGTCCCTTCGACCGGGAGGGCTCAGGACTGCGCGCGGGCGGCGAAGGACTCGGCCTCGCGCATGACGCGCAGGACGTTGCCCCCGGCCAGAGCGGCGCAGTCGGACTCGGTCCAGCCGCGCCTGGCGAGTTCGGCGAACAGCGCCGGGTAGGCGGATACATCCTCCAGGCCGATCGTGACGTCGGGGGTGCCGTCGAAGTCGCCGCCGAGGCCCACGTGCCCGACGCCCGCGACCTGGCGGACGTGTTCGACGTGGTCGGCCACCTGGGCCAGCGTGGCCTGCGGCCGCGGATGGGCGGCCTCCCACTCCGGCTTGAAGCTGAACATCTGATCGAAGTCCCTCGGGTCCAGGCCGCGGCGCGAGGCCTCGGCCTTGAGGCCGGCCAGCCAGTCCGCGCACGGCTGAGAGACGAAACCGGGCACGAACGTCACCATGCAGACGCCGCCGTTCGGGGCCAGCCGGGCCAGGACGTCGTCGGGCACGTTGCGCGGGGTGTCGCAGACCGCGCGGGCCGAGCTGTGCGAGAAGATCACCGGTGCCGCGGCGACGTCCAGCGCGTCGCGCATCGTGTCCGGGGACACGTGCGACAGGTCGACCAGCATGCCGATCCGCTGCATCTCGCGGACCACGTCCCGGCCGAAATCGGTCAGGCCGCCGGCCCGCGCGTCATCGGTGGCCGAGTCGGCCCAGCCGACGTTGGAGTTGTGCGTCAGGGTCATGTACCTGACCCCGAGCGCGAACAGCATCCGCAGCGCGCCGAGCGACCCGGCGATCGCGTGACCGCCTTCGGCGCCGAGCAGCGACGCCACCCGGCCGGACGCGAAGATCCGCTCGACGTCGCCGGCCGTCAGCGCGAGTTCCAGCGCCTGGGGGTACCGGGCGATGATCCTGCGCGCCAGGTCGATCTGCTCGAGCACCGCGGTGACGGCGGTCTCTCCGGCGAGCGAGGACGGCACGAAGACCGACCAGAACTGGGCGCCCACCCCGCCGGCGGCCAGCCGCGGCAGGTCGGTGTGCAGGCCCGGGACCGGCGCGGCCAGGTCGACCTCATCCGGACCGCGCTCCCGCAACGCCCACGGCAGGTCGTTGTGCCCGTCGATGAGCGGGAACCGGCGCAGCAGATCCCGCGCCTGAAGCTGCCAGTCCGTCACCCCGCCAGCCTACGCGGGCCCGGCGGGTCGGGGATCGGGGACCGCTGGCCGTTCGGGATAAGAAAGGGTCAGGACGGCCGGCCGGTGACGCCGGCGGAGCTGGCGCGGGTCCTGGTCGTGGATCAAGTTCGGCGTATTCGCGCTGGTAAGACCGCGTGTCGGAGTACGCTTGTGGGGGCGGGGGAACGATGGGCGGTGCGCGATGGGCCGGGTCCGATGACCGCAGAGTGGGCACCATCGCGCCATATCGCCCTCGACGGTGCGGTGAACGTGCGGGATATCGGCGGTTACCGAACTGTGTACGGGCTCGAGGTCATGCGCGGCCGGCTCTTCCGCGGCGATTCGCTCAGCCAGCTGTCTGCCGCGGACGTGCAACGGCTCGACCGAGTCGGGCTGCGGGCCGTCATCGACTTCAGGACGTCGGGCGAGGTCCTGCTCACCGGCCGGGACCGGCTGCCGCCCGGGGTCGAGCTGACCAGCCTGCCGGTTGGCGGCGGTGACCTCGGGTCGATCTACGAGCTGATCGCCAGCGGCGACCATGAGCGGCAGGGCAGGGAGCTCGGAGACGGGCGGGCCGCGGAGTTCATGGTGGAGATCAACCGCGGGTTCGTGTCGGACGCGCGGCAGCGGGAGGCGTTCGGCGCCGCGCTGCGGCTGCTGTGCTCGCCCGGGCAGTTGCCGCTGCTCTACCACTGCTCGGGCGGCAAGGACCGGGCCGGGTGGATGACCGCCATCGTGCTCACCGCGCTCGGCGTGCCGCGCGAAATCGTGCTGCGGGACTACTTGCTGTCCAACGACTTCCATCGCACGGGGTACCAGAAACTCCGCTTCGACCTGGTCAAGATCGGCATCGTGGCCGATCCCGAGCTGCTGCGGCCGATCCTGGAACAGAGCCCGACGTACCTGGGCGCGGCCTTCGAGGAGGCGGATCGGCGGTATGGATCGTTCGGCCGGTTCCTGACCAGCGGGCTGCAGGTCAGCGAGGCAACGATCGGCGAGCTGCGGCGGGTGATGCTTGGCGACCTGGTGCCGCCGGAGCCTGTGTCGTTAGCCCTTACGGGGGCGCGGGCCGATACGGCGCAGCCTCAGCCAGGTGAGCAGCGCGTAGATCACCGCTAGCGCGAACGTGAGGCCCATGTCGACGAGCCAGGTCTTCGCCGTGTGGTTCCAGAGCGGGTCGGTGAAGTTCCCCGCGCTGGGATTGATGACGTTGAGGTTGGAGGTCGACGCGACCGCCCCGAACCCCCAGCGGGCCGGGGCCAGCCAGGCAAGCTGCGTGAGCCCGGCCTTCCCGCTCAGCGACAGGACGCCGCCGGACAGGATGACCTGGATCATGGTGAGCAGCACCAGGAAGGGCATCGCCTTCTCCGAGGTGCTGACCAGGGAGGATACGAGCAAGCCGAGGCACATCGACGCGACGGCGAGCGCGGCGACGCCGAGCAGCAGCTCGACCAGCGGGAGGCTGGTTAGCAAGGAGCCGGTAGGCGGCAGCGGCCGGCCGCCCAGCCCGAGCAGGACCAGGACGAACGACTGCACGATGCTGATGACGCCGAGGACCAGCAGCTTGGACCACAGGTAGGCGCCGCAGGACAGGCCCGCGGCGCGTTCCCTGATATAGATGTCGCGCTCCTTGACCAGCTCTCTGATAGAGCTGGCGGCGCCGGACAGGCAGGCGCAGATGACCAGCAGCAGCAGTGTTTCCTGGGCGTTCTGGTTGGTATGGGCCGGGCCTGCCAGGCCCTGGCCCGTCCCCACCAGATGGATCAAGACGCCGAGGATGATGGGCAGCAGGCCCATGAACAGCAGGTAGCCGCGGTCGGCGGCGATGACCCGCAGGTACCGCCGGGTCAGCGTGCTCATCTGCCGCAGCGCGCCGCGCGGCCGGGCCTGCTCCGGCAGAAGCTGCCGGTCCTGAGGCGCCGGCGCCGGGCGCGGGCGCTTGCCCAGCACGTACGTCGCGTAGGCGGGCGAGGCCCTGAACTCGCCGGCCCAGTCGCGGTCGGGGTAGCGCTCAAACGCCTCGAACACCTCGGCCCAGCCGGGCAGCGCGAAGTACTTGAGCCCTTCGGCAGGCGGGCCGTAGAAGGCGATCTTCCCGCCGGGGTACAAGACCAGCAGCCGGTCGCACATGTCCAGGTGCGCAACGCTGTGCGTGACCACGATGACCGTTCGGCCGTCGTGGGCCAGGTCCCGCATCTGCTCCATGACCTGCTTGTCCAGGTTGGGGTCGAGACCGGAGGTCGGCTCGTCGAGGAACAGCAAGGACGGCTTGGTCAGCAGTTCCTGCGCGACGTTGACCCGCTTGAGCTGTCCGCCCGACAGACGCTCGGCGCGAGTCTGCGCGTGCTTGGTCAGGTCGAGCTCCCCTATCACCTCATCGACCCGGCCGTCGCGCTCGGGGGCCCTGGTGTCGGCCGGGAAGCGGAGTTCGGCGGTGTACTGCAGCGCGCGGCGGGCGGTGAGCTGGGTATGCAGGACGCTCTGCTGTGGGACGAGCCCGATCCGGTGGCGGAGCTCGTCGTAGTTGCGGTAGAGGTCCCGGTTGTCGTAGAGCACGTTGCCGGCATCCGCGGGGCGCATCCCGGTCAGCGCGCCGAGTAGCGTCGACTTACCGGCGCCGCTCGGGCCGATGACCGCGAGCAGGGACTTCTCGGGGATCGGGAAGGTCACGTGGTCGAGCAGGATCTTGCCGCCGCCTACCTTCACCACCAGGTCCTGCGCGCTGAAGGTGACCTGGCCGTCGTCGACGAACTGCCTCAGCTCGCCGCCCGCCAGACGGAACGTCGAACGCCCGATGCTGACGAGGTCCGACTCGCCCAGCACCGCGGAGGACACCCGCCGGCCGTTGACGTAGGTGCCGTTGTGGCTGTCCAGGTCGATGATCTCGTAAGCCCCGCTGGGCGACCTGCGCAGTTCGGCGTGATGCCGGGACACCTCGAGATCGGGAAGAACCAGGTCGTTGTCGGCGATACGGCCGATGCGCATGGCCTTGGCGGGCAGCGGCATCCGCGTCGTCGGACGGCGGTCGACGCTCGGCAGCAGATCGCGGGCAGCGGCGGGAGCGGCGGGCAGTACTGGCTCGACGGGCGGTAGTGACCCAACCGACCGCGCCGGCTCGGCCGGCGTCGGCGGCCCGGCAGGTACCCCGGCGGGTGCCGGCGCCCCGGCAGGTACCCCGGCGGGTGCC
>JASIGD010000472.1 GCA_030045295.1 Streptosporangiaceae bacterium | reverse complement strand
CGGGCTACATCCCGCCACGGTCGCGGCCGACCGGATGACCGCGTTGTCTCGGCCACCCCTGCCTCCAGATGTCAGTAGTAGCCTACGGACGACCTGAGCCGAGCGGAACCCGAGACTGTGCCCGTGGACCGTCTCGCGCTGACCAGGCGCCTACCCGTCATGCTCGGCATCGCCGTCCGGCTCCGCGACGCCGGGGCGGGCGACACCCTCATCGCGGCCGCGCTCGACATCGACGCGGAAGGCGTCGGGCCGCTACTCGAGGTCGCCGAGGCCAAGCTCCGGCACCTCGCGGTAGCCGGCGCTGCGCGGCACGTGCCTGGTCCCGGAGCCTCCGGCGACCTGTGAGCGCGGGCGAGCCGCATCCCGCCAACCGTAAGGACCAGGACATGAACGACATCACGGATGATCACTCCGCCGACCGCCGCGGCCCGCTGGGGCGGTCGCGGCTATGCCGGGCAGGTCTCCTCGCCGCGGCCGCGGCGGGCGTTGCCTTGCTGGCCGCAGCTTGCAGCAGCGGCACGACCACCGTCATAGCCACGACAGCGCCCACAACGGCGGCGCCGGCCGCAGCGGCACCAACCACCGCAGCGCCGACGGCAGCCGCGCCGGCCACCACGGCGCCGGCCACCGCAGCGCCGGCGAACTACCAGCTGGCGGTGGCCTATGCCCAGTGCATGCGTACCCACGGCGAGCCGAACTGGCCCGACCCCGCGAGCAACGGCAACTTCGCCGACACCATCAACACCAGCACGGCCCAGTACCTGTCGGCTAACGGAGCCTGCGGGCACCTGCTCCCGAACAGCGGTGTCCTCACCCAGGCGCAGGCCAAGCAGGCTCTCGCCGCATTGTCGAAGTACGCCGCCTGCATGCGCTCCCACGGGATCCGGAAATACCCGAACCCTGACCCGCGGTACGTCCAGGCCGGCCTTACCGGGCCCGGGTACGTCTCCGCGCAGGCCCTCCACATCACGATGCAGCAGTTCAGCTCGGCGAGCCAAGCGTGCGTGACGTTCCAGCCCAGCTACGGCCGGACGTCATGAGCCGGCCCGGTCGCGGTGGCCCCGGCGCGCGGCATCGCAGCGCGCGCCTCATCGCTGCCGTGGGATGCGCCGCGCTTGCTATCTCGACCGGGTTGGCTCTTAGCGCGTGCGGCACCGTAACCGCGAGCGGCCCTTCCGCGCCCGGGCGCTGTCCACAAGGTCAAATCGCGGCGACTCCGCAGGTCTGTTTGGCCACGGGAGATCCGCAGGCCCAGGAGATTCTTTCCATCATGCGGTCAGTTCAACGCCAGTATTCACAAAAGGCGATGTTGTTCGGGGTCTGGGACAACGGCCGGGCCATAGCGACAGGTGCGCTCGGCACGTCCTATCCCTTGGTCCCCGCCACCCAGAACATGCACTTTCGAATCGGCAACATCACGGAGTCGATGACGTGCACGCTCCTGCTCGAGCTGGTGGACCGCGGCAAGATAAGCCTGAACGATCTTGTGTCGAAATGGCTGCCGTCACTCCCGTACGGCAATCGCGTCACGGTCGGGATGCTCGCTCAGAGCACCTCCGGGTACGCCAGCTTCTACACCGATCAGTGGGTCGAACAGTTCGAGAACGATCCGTTTCAGACGTGGACGGCCGATGAGATGATCCACATAGGCACCGCCCAGCCATTGGACTTTTCCCCCGGCACTTCCTGGAAGTTCAGTGATACGAACTACACGATCTTGGGCCAGGTCCTGGTCAAGGCCGGCGGTGCGCCGCTGCAGACCCAGATCCAGCGACTGATCCTCGATCCTCTCGGCCTGACCAACACGCAGATGACACCGACCTCCTACATACCTTCGCCGGTTCTGCACGGCTACGACAGCCAGCGCGGCGACTACCAGGATGCGACATTCTGGTCGATCAGCTGGGCGACCAATATCGGTGACATGACTTCCGACCTCTCCGATATGGGCCGGTGGGCCACGGCGCTCGGTACCGGCGAGCTGCTCAGCCCCAAGTCGCACGCTCGCCAGTTCGCTCCCGTCACTGTCGGCTTGGGCCCGTTCACGAGCGACAAGTTGTACGCAGCCATGGGAGCGATCGTTGCGAACGGTTGGATCGTGTGCAATCCGAACGTTCCCGGGTACTGGGATGCCTTGGGCTACTCGCCATCGAAGAAGCTGGCCGTGGTCATCTCCTCAGTACCCAATTCCAATGCGCCCCAGAACGTGCATTACGCGGTGGCGGCGTTCAACAAGGTGGCCGCCATGCTTGATCCCTCTTCACCGCCGAACGTTCACACTGGCTGACTTGAAGCAGCCAATGGCCGAGACCGGTGGCGGAAACGTCGCCGGTCACGCCCAGCGCAGGAAGTACAGGTTGTTGCCGTCGGGATCGGTGAGCCCGAAAACCCGCGCTCCCCAGTCCTGGTCGGCGGGCTGCGGGCCAGCGTCGATACCGTCCGCCGTCAGGCTCGCGTGCAGTGCGTCGACGTCGTCGACACCGAAGCTGATGTGGTCGATGCCCGGCGGGTTGCCGAACAGGCCCAGGTCACGGCCGACAGCCCGGTCGTCCCCGGGCCGGGCCGGGAACAGGAACAGCTTGGCCGGGCCGAGCGCCACGGTCACGCCGCGGTCGTTCTCGGCCAGCACCTCGAAGCCGAGCCGCCGGTAGAACCGCACCGACCGGGCCAGGTCGGTCACGCAGATCCCGATGTTGTCGATGGCCAGCTGGCCCGCGCCGGGCGCGGACGGGGACCGGTGACCAGCGTTCATCGTGTCCTCCCGCCAATACGGGCTACGTCCGGCCGGAGAGCCGGTAGACGCGCCTGGCGTTGTCGGCGCAGAGCATCTGGGTCAGGCGCACCGCGGTCCGTTCGGAATAAAGATCGTCGCGCAGGCCAGCCTCGAGCAATGCCGACAGCGCGGCGCGGAACAGCGCCGCGCCGAGGTAGTACAGCTCCGGCAGCCCGAACGCGTCCGATGAGTAGAGGAACTTCGCGTACGGCGTGAGCTCGAGCGCCTCGGCCAGCAGCGCGGCGGAGCGGGCGCCCAGGTTGTGGGTGGCCAGCCCCGCGTCGACGTACACGTGCGGGAAGACCTGCGCCAGGTAGCCGGCTTCGCGGTGGTAGGGGTAGTTGTGCAGCAGCATGACCGGGACCCCGGCCGGCTGGATCGCCCGCAGCAGCGGGGTCAGCAGCAGCGGGTTGCAGCGGTGCAGGTCCACGTCGCTGTCGCCGTAACCGACGTGGAACTGCACCGGTAGCCCGAGGTCCACCCCGCACCAGATGAGAAACCTCTGCAGGGTCTGGTCGGCGAGCCGGAGCGGGCCGGTCCCGGCTGTCGCCAGCCAGCGCCCGGCCGCCGCCGCCACCTCGCCGTCAGGCGGCCGCGTCGGATCGAGGTCCAGCCCGGTCCGGTAGGCGGCGATCGACTTGGTGCCTACGGCGCCGGCGGTCCGCGCGGCCAGCACGGACCGCACCTCGTCGGCGAAGTCTGCCGCGCTGGTCGCGGCCGCGGCGACATCCTCGCCCACCTGCTCGAGCCGGACGATCTCGTACGCGGTCGCGCCCGCCAGGCCGCCGAGCTCGGCGGGGGAGGTCAGCGGCTCGGGGGTGAAGCCGGTATCCACGCACAGCGCGGCCAGCCCGGCCGCCTCGAGGAACCGCTTGTTCACCTCGGCCGCGCCGAGCTGCGCCCGCCGGGCTGCGTAGTCGGACAGGTCCGCGCGGGCCGGCAGGCCGAGGACGGGCGGGCACAGGCGACCGAACGCGAACCCGGCCTGCGAGTCGAACACCGACCCGCCCGGGACGCCGGTGCCCTCGGTCAGCAGCGACTCGAGCGTTACTTCGTCGGCGTCCCGGCGCAGCACGCCGTGGCAATGGTGGTCGACCAGGGGCTGCTCGGCGACGCATCCGAGCAGTTCCGGCATTAACACCCCTCCGCCGTGGGCCAAGGCCGCGCCCTACTCCCCGGTGGCCGCGAGGCCCCGGCTGGCCACCTCACTCCCCGGCGGCCGCGAGGCCGGGGCTGGCCACCTCCGCCTTCTCTTCCCCTGGCACCGGGATGCCCTCCCGGGCCGCCAGCGCGACGCCGAGCCGCCGGGCCGTCCCCGGCGCGAAGATCACGGCGAGGATGGCTACCAGCAGCCAGCCACCCGACACTACGGGGAACCACGCGGCCGCGCCGGTCGGGTACGGGATCACGTTCCGGTACAGCGTGTAGCCGAGCACGATCAGCGCGGCGATCGGGACCACGATCTGCCACATCGGCACCGTGAGCTTGCGGCGCACGAACACGAGCATCGTGGCTCCGAGGGTTGCGAGCACGTAGGCGACGAGCAGGATCAGCGTGCCGATGGTACCGGACCAGATGAAGCTGTCCTCCGCGGTAGCGTGCGCGGCCGCGGTGTAGATCACCACGATCAGGCCCGCCGCGGCGGTGACCGCGAGGGTCGCCCAGGCCGGGGTGCCCCAGCGGGAGCCGCTGCCCAGCCCTCGCGGCCCGGCCGTGTCCCTGGACAGCGCGTACAGCAGCCGCGCCCCGCCGACTATGCAGGCCAGGCAGCAGCCGAAGGCGCTGAACGTGGTGCCGAGCGTGACTACGTCCCCGACCCAGTGACCGACGTAGGTGGAACCCAGGTCGCCGAGCAGCGACGGCGAGGCGGTAAAGGCCGCCACGCCGGCCTTGTCCGCGCCGAAGCCCATCATCTCGACCGCCGTCACGACCACGAAGTAGACGCCGCCGAACAGGGCCACGCCGAAGATCGCGCGCGGGATGTCCCGGGTCGGGCGCTTGGCCTCCTCGCCGAGGGTGGCCGCCGCCTCGAACCCCGCGAACGACAAGAAGCCGAACACCACGCCGAGGAAAAGCGCGGAGAAGCCCGTCCCCGGCTCCACCTGGAACACGCTCCAGGTAAAGGTGTGACCGCTTGGCGCGTTGCCGGCCAGCAGCCTGACCAGCACGACCGCGGTAATGACCAGGATGAGCGCCACCGTGATGCCCTCGACCGACAGCAGCACGCCCGCGCCGCGCCTGGCCGGCATGACGGCGAGCAGCAGCGCTATCACGAGCACGACCGCGAGCAGGAGGAACGGCGCCCACGACGGCGGGTTATGCCATATCCCAACCGCCTGCAGGAACGCGGTGCCGAAGATCCCGGCCGCGGTCGAGGTGACTACCGCGTAGAACGTGTAGGTGCCGAGCAGGCCCCATCCCGCGACCACCCCGGTGCGCGGGCCGAGCGTCGCGCCGACGAACGCGTAGACCGAGCCGGAATGGTGGAAGTACTGGCACAGCCGGACGAAGGAGTAGGCCACGAGCATTACGCCCACGGCCGCGATGAGGAAGGTCAGCGGCACCGCGCGGCCCGCGGTGGTCGCGCTCGCCTGCGGGTTGATGTTCGCGGCCATGCTCGGCGCCATCAGCGCGACCGACAGGCCGACCGCCGCCCAGATCGACAGCGAACGCTTCAGTCCAGGTGTTCCTTCGGTACCGGGCGCGCCGGACGGAGTAGCTGCCATGGGCTCCTCCTTAACTCTGCTCCGTCTCATTAGTGTCCCTCCGACCCTGGGCGGCACGGAAGGGGCAAAAGGTGCGAAACACCGATCCAACCAGCTAATTTCATAACGGGCCGTGGCGTCAGCCCTGGACGGCGCCTTGCTGCGGCCGCCGCCGCCTCCCAGTCCCGCGGATAAGCCGGCCCGCGTCGGCCGTGCACCCGGTCCTGGCGCCGCGGCGAGGTTGGTCACGAATCGTTAAGAATTGCGCGTGAACCGGCCCGGGCCCCGGCGCGTCACCGAGGGTAGAAGTCAGTTTTCAGGGGGTGACCTAAGGTGAGCGGTGCCTACCCGGTGCTTCACTTGGATTCCTTCGGCTCGGTCAGATCGGCGCGAGCCTGGGTTCGTATCTTCCGCGGCACGCCCGCGTCTGTGCCCGAGGCACGCAGGTTCGTGGCTGAGCTCCTGGCCGGCTGTCCGGCCCGGGAGGTCCTCATGACGTGCGTGTCGGAGCTCTGCGCGAACGCCATCGCGCATAGCGCCTCGGGGAACGGCGGCTTGTTCACCGTTGAGGTCGGCTTCCCGCGAGACGGCGTGGCCCGGGTCGCGGTGACCGACGAGGGCGGACCGTCCGTCCCGGCGGCGGGCGCCCTGGACTTGATGGCTGAGGGCGGGCGCGGACTCGCCATGGTGGCCGCCTGCACCAGCCGGTGGGGCTACGCCGACGCCCGCCCGGGGCGCACCGTCTGGGCCGAAGCCACCTGGCCGGTCGGCGTGCCTTCGGCCAGGCGAGACGGGCCACCGAAGAGCTGCTGCCAGTCTCGTTTGCCCCGTTCACCGGACGACTGGCATCCGGCGCCCTCCGGCCCAGCGGCCTAGTGCGGAAGGCTGGCCAGCGTTGTTATCGTCGACGTGCCAGCTGTCGGCGAGCCGTCCGCCGATGTGCAGGCCGGCAGGTAAGAGCCTGCGCCGGGCAGCCAGGCGGAGATGGTCACATGTTGCGAATCGCCCGGCGGGGTCACCTGGAGGCGGACGTACGGTGCGGGGCAGCTGGTAGCGGATCCGGCTGGCTTGTCGTCGGCCACGACGACCGCGTAAGCGGAATCCCGTGGCTGGAGCGTTACCACCGGTGGCGGGGCACTATAGTGCCAGGCGCCGAACATGGTCGATTGCACGCGCCGCAGCGGGATGGCGCGCCCGTCGGCCGTCAGCCCGATCACGGCAGGCCAGCCGCTCACGCGGCAGGGGGTGCTGCTGTCGTTGGTGAACTTGAGGTAGCCGCCCGCCTGGCCCGCCAGGGCGCCGGTGTCGGTGAGGCTGATTTCCAGCCGAGATGTGACGCAGTTGCCCGTGCTCGCGGGTGACGCCGAACCGGGCGACGCCGTCGTACCTGGTGAGCTCTGGCTGCCGCACGCGGTCGTGACCAGCGCGCATGCCGCCGCGGCCAGCGCGCAGACGGTGACCGTGCGGCTACGGGCTCCCGAACTGGCGAGCCCGCGGCACGGCACCGATCGCGCCCGCGGATCACGGGCCATCTGGAACCTCATAGCGTCTCCCTTCGTAATCTAAGGGCTTAACGGCTTGAGATGGCGGCGCGCCGAGGACATCGGCTACGGTGATGGCCTGGGTCGGCCGGCTCGTTCCCGGCATCTGGGCATCCCGCAGCGAGGCATGTACGGCGAGCCGTGCGCCCGGTACCGCCTGATAGATCCGGAATATTACGTCCTGGCTGCCCTGGTCAGTCAGCGCCGTGAACCAGTATTCGTCGGTGCATCCAGTCCGGCGGTACCGGGCCACAGGCTGGAAGGGCCCGGCCGAGGCGGCCATCGCCGTAAACGTCTCATGGCTGGCCAGCGCGCGCAGTGTCGTGCGCGTCCGGCGCCACAGCGGCCTGCGGCAGACGGGAGTGCGTACCGGTACGGGCATGCTCAGCAGCGCCAGCGCAGTTCCCCCGGCCGCCACGCCAACGCCGAACCACAACCGGCGCGTCCCGTTCGCGGCATCTGGAAAGACCATCACGTACGCGATGCCCGCGCCGAGCAGCATCCCGCTGCGGGCCACGGCCCGCCAGGTCGGCACCCCGGCCGCCGTCCCGGGTGCCGCGCGCCACCTGACGCAACCGCAGCCGCCGGGAATCTGCTTGACGAGCACGTAGCCGAGCAGGGCGCAGAACACAGCCCCGAGGGCGGCCAGGGCCGCGCCGGCGGGCACCGGGTACCTTCGGCTGCACACGAGGATGCCGGTCAGGCACTCCGCCGCGCCGGCCGCCAGCTGAAACAGCCGCCACTGGCGCCGCGGCATCCGCAGCGCCCTGCTGATGGCGGTCATGTCCTCCAGGCCGCGTACGCCGCGGTACACCTTGCTCGTCCCGGCCACGGCGAGAACCGCCCCGCAGCTGACGGCCAGCCCGGAGATGATCGGCCCTGTGACGTGATTAATACTGACCACCCAACCGCATTCAAGGCCTCGATATGACCTGGAGGCAATGGGCGGATGTGGAGAATCCCGGGGCGTCCTCGTCGAGGTCGACATTGGCCGTGTAGTTGCACGCGCCCTGCTCGCCAAACTGCCAGAGCCGGGTGGGTACCGTCTCGCATACATCCGCGTTCCAGGGCGGCGGCGTGGTCAGGCTTCCGCACGGCTCAGGCTCACTGGACCAGATGGCGCTGGGCACATCGACGCCCTGCGCCTCGGCGATGGTGGAGCAATTGGGATACGGCGAGTATGGATCGCAGTAAAGGCACGGGTATAGCGGATAGGAATCCAAGTTCGCAAAATTGTAATCCGCCAGGTAATTCGCCCACGCGTTCCAGTAACTCGAGCTGAGCGGCGTCGAATACTCCTGATCGAGCCAGCAGTAGAGCTGGCCGCCCGATGGCAGGTTGATCGGGCCGGCCGCATAGTAGGCGGCGAGCATCGCGGCGGCGAAGGCCTGCGCGTCCGCCTGGCCTTCGGCCGCGGATCCGCTCAGCCGGGACTGCGTGGGCGAGGAAATGCAGCCTACGTAGGGGCCGCCGCTGTCCCAGGCGCCCTGGCTTTCGGCTAGGGCGTCCTCATCGAACAAGTCGGCCGCCGGTGACGGGGTGAAGTAGCGAATCCAGAAGGCCGGGTCCGCGCCGAATTCGGCCTGCGCCGACGCGTAGGTGTTTTGTATCGCACCTGCGGTATCGTATCCCGTCATAACTTATCTTCCTCCGTGAGGGACCTGGTACTTGCACGCTGCCGCGCTAAAAGACGGCTGACACGTAAAGGTTGGTCTCCGCAGTTCCGAGTAGGCCGAGGTCAGCAGAGAAAAACGCCAGCCGCGGGTTTTCGGGCCGCACCGCGAGTAGCGTCCCGCTGGACAACTGGTAAAGCCCGTCATACTGACGGCCCGCGCTGTAGGAGGCGGCCAACTTGCCGGAACGCACATCGTAGGCGCGAAGGCCGCCGGTAGCCGCCGGGCCGAGGACGTACAAGGTCTCACCCGCCGGTGACAGGACCGCCTTGCTCCACGGAGCGCCCAGCGGCGACGCGGGAACAGGAAACCTAACCTGGGCCGTCGTCCGGAACGAGTCCGCGGGATCGGCTATCACGGCCACCCCGGCCCCTGGCTTGGTCATGAACACGGTGCCGTCCGGGCGGGCCTGCATGGTGACGGCGCTCGGCTTCGCGCGCGCCAGACCGAACGCCGCGATTCCCAGCTCGGTTACTTCTCCGGTCCGGGCCGAGCACACCTGTACATCGCGGCCCCTGACCAGACGCGCGACGTCACCGGTCGGCAGCGTTGCGACAGGCTCCCCGCCTGGCCACGGCGGAGGAACTGGCACCGATAGCCTGGCCGTCCCCGAGCCGAGGGGAAACACGCTCAGTCGGGACCACGATGCCCGCGCCCGGACCTCGGCTGGATCACCCGGCTGCGGCTCCCTGGTTGTCCACAACAGCAGATCCGAGCTATTGGCCGCAGCGGTGGACAAGGCCAGAGACGGCTCATCGGGAAGGTGGAACGGTCCTGTGATAGTGCCGCTGCGCTGATCGAAATAAGCCAGCGCATGATGCGACCTCCAGGCGGTCGCCCACTGGGTCGCAAGGCTGCCCGTACGCGGGTCCAGCTTGCGGCCCAGGCGTTTGCCCGCGGGTTGCGTGATCGCCAGGACCAAGGAAACAATTGCCGAGCCAGGAGCGAAAACCGGCGTCACGAGAACGTTCGCATCGCCCGGGACGCCAGTTACGGTCACCGACGCCTGACGGGCAACAGCGGCCGAGGTCGCATCAAGAAGAGCCAATGTTATTTTGGCCCCGTCGTGCACCATATCCACGGTCGCTACGGCGGTAAGGGTCTGGTCCGGCGACGAGACCGGCGTAGCGGCGAGCTTCACGGCGACCGGGACCGGCGCAGGTGATGAAGCGACCCGTGATATCGGGTACGTCGCAGCGACCAAAGACCCATCAGCAGCCTGGTCCGGATCCGGCGTTCCGTATAGGAAGGCATGCCGCGAAGCGGGCTGGTCAGATACACGAGGCCGGGCGCGCGAGCCTATATCCGGCAACGCCAGGAGCGCGCCGGCGCCAATGCCGCCCACCAGTACATGACGACGGCTGGGCTCAAAGCCGTCACCGCCCGGCCTAAGAGATCTGACTGCGTTTCCCCACCGCCGAGAACGCACGGACACTGCTCCTAACATCTCAGCGCACTAAACGGTACGTAATGACAGGGTGCCGGGATTTCCTCGGTCAGCGCTCATGCAAAGGCCTGAACCGCACGTCAGTGCCATCCATTTCATCAGGTCGGCAATCGAGCCCATCACGCCGCCATCTTAGCGACGTACGCGCTGAGGACTATTTGCCACGCCGATGCGGGTAAATTTCGCGGGTATCTGTGCCTTGCGCGAGCGGCAGAGCTCGGCATAAACCGCTCGGGTGTTTCCCGCCGGGCTATCGGCGGGCTGCGGGAAATCGCCCGCCCCGGATGCTCGACGCGGGCTACCAGGCCAGCGCCCCGTGAGCCCGGCCCGGCGAACTACCGGGCCGCCGGCCGGTGTTATCTCGAATATGAGATATTCTTAAAGGTATGGACAGCAAGCAGGATCGGACTCCCGAGACCTGCGAGACCTCCGAGATTCCTGAGGTTTCCGGGCCGGCTCTCGGCGAGCTGGGCGTGGGGCTGCCCCTCATGCCCGGCTTTCGCGAGATGGCGCTACGCCGCAGGGCTGGTGAGCAGGCGGCCCGGATGGCAGCAGACCGGGGTCGGCTGGTCCGCGAGCTGGCCCAGCAGCGGCAGGCGGTCGGCCTGTCGCAGACCGAGGTCGCGGCCCGGATGGGAACCTCCCAGTCCGCGGTGGCCCGGCTCGAATCGGGCACCGCGGACGTGCGCGCTTCCACGCTCGAACGCTACGCGGCCGCCGTCGGCGGCCAGATCAGCTGGAAACTCAGCCGTCCCGAGGAAGGAGCCAGCCGATGACGGACCCCGCGCTGCCGCCGCGGACGTGGCAGGCACACGTGCCGTTGATCCCGCCGTGGCCGGAACAGCCAGGCCGGCCCGCCATGCCGTCGCCGCCGCAGGCCCCGTTTGTGTCGCCGACCCGCGTGTGGCCGGACCCGCAGGGCAGCTGGCGGAGCAGCCTGTACGAGCGGCTGCTCGACAAGCGGATCGTGCTCGCTTCTGGTGTCCTGGACGACGACGCGGCCGGCAGGCTCTCGGCCCAGCTGCTCACCTTGGATGCCGAGGCGGAGACGCCGATCCGCCTGGAGCTGCAGAACCTGCGGGCCGAACTGCCCGCCGTTCTCACCGTCATGGGCATCCTCGACGTCCTGCACGCCCCTGTCCACGGCTGCGTGAGCGGCGAGATCAGCGGGCCCGCGCTCGGCGTGCTCGCCTGCTGCACGCGCCGCACCGCCTACCCGAACGCGTCCTTGCATCTCAGCGAGCCGCGGCTGGAGTTCGGCGGCACCGTGACCGCGGTGACCGAAC
>JASIGD010000053.1 GCA_030045295.1 Streptosporangiaceae bacterium | reverse complement strand
CAGCGCGCCAACGTGACCAGCGCGATAGCGGTGGCCGCGGCCGCGGCGTGGGACAGGCATGACAGCTGGGCGGGGGCCGACCTGTCCCCGGTGCTGGACCCCGCCGTACGGGCCGGGGCCGATGTCGAGATCCTCGACCGCGAAGGCCATGTCGTGGTGGCCTCGCCCGGCTTCGCCGCGCAGCGACCGGGGCCGTCGGCCAGCGCCCCGCTGGTGGTGCAGGGCGAGCAGGCGGGGGAAGTCGTGGTCCGGTTCGCCGGCTCCGGCTTGGGCAGCGCCGACCACGCGCTGCAGACCGACCTGCTGCAGGCCATCGCCGGTGCGGCCGGGCTGGCGGCGCTGCTGGCCATGTTGACCGGGCTCGCCGTTGCGCGGCGGATCACCCGCCCGGTCGAGCAGATCATCACGGTGACCCGGGCCATGGGACGCGGCCGGCGCCAGGCCCGGGTCGGCCAGGTCGCCGCGCCCGGTGAACTGGCCGAGCTGGCCGCGGCGTTCGACCAAATGGCCGACACCATGGACCGGCAGGAACAGCTGCGCCGGGATCTGGTGGCCGACGTCGCGCACGAGCTTCGCACCCCGGTCGCGGTCCTGCAAGCCGGGCACGAGGCGCTGCTGGACCAGGTGGCCGAGCCCACCCCGGAGCAGCTAGCCTCGCTGCGCGATGAGGTACTGCGGCTTGCGCGCATGATCGGTGACCTGCAGACTCTGGCCGCGGCCGATGCCGCCGCCCCGCACCTGTCGCGGAGCCCCTGCGACCTGGGCGGCCTGGCCGCCGCGGCCGTGGACAGCCTGGCCGGCCAGTTCCAGGCGGCTGGCATCAGCGTCGAGCGGCATCTGGCCGCGGTGAAGATCCTGGCCGATCCGCGCTGGCTGCATCAGCTGATCACCAACCTGCTGACCAACGCGCTGAAATTCACCCCGGCCGGCGGCCGGGTCTCCGTCGCGGCCTGGTCCGGGGCTGACGCGATGCTGACCGTCACCGACACCGGCGTCGGCATCGACGCCGCCGACCTGCCCCGCATCTTCGACCGGTTCTGGCGCAGCCCCAGCTCCTCCCGCACCTCCGGCAGCGGCATCGGCCTGGCCATCGCCGCCGAGCTCACCCGTGCCCACGGCGGCCAGCTAACCGCCACCAGCCAGCCCGGACACGGAACCCAGATGACCCTCAGCCTGCCCCGCGCCTGACTCCCGTCCGGCCGCGGTCTTCCCGGTGGTGCCGCGATCCGCGGGCGCGCGGAGCCCGGTCTTCTGGCCCATGCCGACCGCCGCTTTGTCGTAGCTGAGGAATTCGATCGGCCCGCTGAACCAATGTCCGGAAGGACACCGAATCATGGCGCTCTCAACTGGCCCATCGGTCGAGTCCATGATGAACCGGCAATGAACCTCCGCCGGAAGTCCGCATCTCGCCGCCCCTTCGTCATCCAGGTATGCGGGGCAGTCAAGGAACACGATCTTGCGGTCCATGGAAATATCCCCTCGTCGTGGCTTCCATTACAGCCGGGCGCAATGCCATGGGCGTGAAGCCGCGATGGAGACGGGATGTGACGTGGAGCGTTCGCCTCCACGCCATCGCCACACTCGTTTCACCTCTCGTGCGTTCCGGCGTGCTCTCCTGACAGATGCCGTGCCGCCCAGTGGCACCTGTAGCGAGGGAGGCGAACTTGACCGCTGCCGACCTGGTGGTGCTAATTCCATGGCTGATATTCGCCACGGGCCTCGTGGTAATCGGCTGGCGCCTACTGGTAAGCAGCCATGCGCGTCGGCGGCCCCGCAACCGGAACAGCTGCGGGCCACCGGACACCTCCACATGATCTCCATACGTTCGGCAGCCGGGCTTCACGAGGGCTTGGTCGGCTGACCGGACGGCGGCCTGGCCCGCAGCAGGCTTGGCGGGGGACCGGCTGCGGGCCAGGCTGCTCGCCGACGGCGTCGTGGCGGCGTTACCGGCAGGCACAAGCGAGTTCCCCCCGTACCCACATGATCGTGAGCGTGGCCGAGCGGACGCCCTGGTCCAGGCCGCGGCTGCCACGCCGATGAGTTCTGCGCGTAACAGTCGTCCAACCTTCGAGGGAACGGCGGCGTCGCCAGCTTGCCGGAGCGTTCGCCGCCGCGCTCCCAGCATGGTCCGGCCGAAACGGGGGCCGGCCGGGCCATGTCAGCGCGCGATCAGGGGTCGTGGCCGCTCTCCGTCCGGCAGCGACGCGGCAATTCCGTGCCGCCGCTACTCGCGATGCGCCTACCTCATCGCCCGGCTGGCCGCGAACGTGGGCGACAATGGTGCCCTGAGGAGGGAGTCGCCGATGAGCGCGCTGACTGATACTCCGGCGGTCGCAGGTTCTTCTCTGCGGGAGTTCCTGCACGGGCTGCCGGGAGTGGACCAGGTCGGCGCCGAGGCGCGGGCGGCCATGCTGGCCAGTAGGTCGATCAAGACCACCGCGAAGCGGTGGGCGCTCGACACCGCCATCTCCATGATCGACCTGACCACGCTGGAAGGCCAGGACACGCCGGGCAAGGTGCGCGCGCTGTGCGCCAAGGCCAAGCGTCCCGATCCCGCCGACCCAACCGCGCCGAAGGTCGCCGCGGTCTGCGTGTACCCCGACCTGGCCCACGTCGCCGCGGCCGAAGTAAAGGGCACCGGCATCCACGTGGCCAGCGTGGCGACCGCGTTCCCGAGCGGGCGGACCAGCCTGGACGTCAAGCTCGCTGACGTGAAGTACGCGATCGGCGCCGGCGCGGACGAGGTGGACATGGTGATCGACCGTGGCGCCTTCCTGGCCGGGCGTTACCAGCGCGTCTTCGACGAGATCGCCGCGGTCCGGCAGGCCAGCGCCGGAACCCACCTCAAGGTGATCCTGGAGACCGGCGAACTGGTCACGCTGGACAATGTGCGGCGTGCCTCGTGGCTGGCCATGCTGGCCGGCGCCGACTTCATCAAGACCTCGACCGGCAAGGTCACTCCGGCGGCGACGCTGCCGGTCACCTTGGTCATGCTGGAGGCCGTACGCGACTACCGCGCGGCCCACGGCCGCCAGGTCGGCGTCAAGCCCGCCGGCGGCATCCGCGCCGCCAAGGACGCGATCCGCTACCTGGTCCTGGTCAACGAGACGGTGGGGGAGGACTGGCTGGACCCGCGCTGGTTCCGCATCGGCGCCTCCAGCTTGCTGAACGACCTGCTCATGCAGCGGACCAGGATGGCGACCGGCCGCTACTCGGGTCCCGACTACTTCACCTTGGACTGAGATGGGAAAGCTCGAGTACGCCCCCGCGCCAGAGTCGCGGTCCATCGTCTCGCTCCGCGAGTCCTACGGGCTCTTCATCGGCGGCGAGTTCACGCCCAGCGTGGACGGCCGCGCGTTCAAAACCATCTCGCCGGCCACCGAGGAGGTCCTGGCCGAGATAGCCGAGGCGGGACCCGCCGACGTGGACCGCGCGGTGACGGCCGCCCGCCAGGCGTACGAGCGCACCTGGGCCGGCCTGCCCGCCAAGGAGCGAGGCAAGTACCTGTTCCGCATCGCCCGGATCGTTCAGGAGAGAGCTCGCGAACTTGCCGTGCTCGAATCTCTTGACAACGGCAAGCCGATCCGGGAATCACGCGACGTGGACATCCCGCTCGCTGCGGCGCACTTCTTCTACCACGCCGGCTGGGCCGACAAGCTGGAATACGCGGGCTACGGGCCCGCGCCGCGCCCGCTCGGGGTCGCCGGCCAGGTCATCCCGTGGAATTTCCCGCTGTTGATGCTGGCCTGGAAGATCGCCCCGGCGCTGGCCTGCGGCAACACGGTGGTGCTGAAGCCGGCCGAGACGACACCACTGACCGCGCTGGTCTTCGCCGAGATCTGCCAGCAAGCTGACCTGCCCGCGGGCGTGGTCAACATCGTCACCGGCGCCGGGGACACCGGACGCGCGCTGGTCACCCACCCCGGCATCGACAAGGTGGCGTTCACCGGGTCGACCGAGGTCGGCAAGCAGATCGCCCGCGACTGCGCCACGCAGCCGCGCAAGAAGGTGACCCTGGAACTGGGCGGGAAAGCCGCCAACATCGTGTTCGAGGACGCGCCCGTCGACCAGGCCGTCGAGGGCATTGTCAACGGCATCTTCTTCAACCAGGGTCACGTCTGCTGCGCCGGGTCACGCCTGCTGGTGCAGGAGTCCGTGTACTCCGACGTGCTCGCCGCGCTGCGGCGGAGGCTGGGGACGCTGCGGCTGGGCGACCCGCTGGACAAGAACACCGACGTGGGCGCCATCAACTCAGCGGCCCAGCTGGCCAAGATCCGCGGGCTGTCCGCGGTCGGGGAGGCCGAGGGCGCGCAGCGGTGGTCGCCGCCGTGCGAGCTGCCGGTGAAGGGCTTCTGGTTCCCGCCGACGCTGTTCACCGGGGTGACGCAGGCGCATCGCATCGCGCGGGAGGAGATCTTCGGGCCGGTGCTGTCCGTGCTGACGTTCCGGACGCCGGCCGAGGCGGTGGCGAAGGCCAACAACACGCCGTACGGGTTGTCGGCCGGCGTCTGGACCGACAAGGGGTCGCTGATCTTGTGGATGTCGTCCCGGCTGCGCGCCGGCGTCGTGTGGGCGAATACGTTCAACAAGTTCGATCCTTCGTCACCGTTCGGGGGGTACAAGGAATCCGGGTACGGCCGGGAAGGCGGCAGGCACGGGCTGGAGGCGTACCTCGATGTCTGATACCGCTACCGCTGGTGGTGCCGCGCGCCTTGCCGTGCGGAAGACGTACAAGCTGTACATCGGCGGGGCCTTTCCCCGCTCCGAAAGCGGCAGGTCCTACGCGGTGACCGACCACAACGGCGGGTTCCTGGCCAACGCGGCGCTGGCCTCGAGGAAGGACGCCAGAGACGCGGTGGCGGCCGCGCGGAAGGCGTTCGCCGGCTGGTCGGCGGCGACCGCCTACAACCGGGGGCAGGTCCTGTACCGGGTCGCCGAGCTGCTGGAGGGCCGCCGCGCGCAGTTCGCCGCCGAGGTCCGTTCGGCGGAAGGGCTGGGAGCCCGGCCAGCCGAGGCGGTCGTGGACGCGGCGATCGACCGATGGGTCTGGTACGCCGGCTGGGCGGACAAGATCGCCCAGGTGCGCGGCGCGGCCAACCCGGTGGCTGGGCCCTATTTCAACTTCTCGCTCCCGGAGCCGACGGGCGTCGTGGCGGTGATCGCACCCGGTTCCTCGAGCCTGCTCGGCTTCGTCTCGGTGATCGCTCCTGCCATCGTGACCGGCAACACGGTGGTGGTGCTGGCCAGCGAACGTTCCCCGCTGCCCGCGGTGACGCTGTCGGAGGTACTCGCGACCTCCGACGTGCCCCCCGGCGTGGTCAACGTACTGACCGGCCGCACGGCCGAGATCGCTCCCTGGCTCGCGTCGCACATGGACGTCAACGCCATCGACCTGTGCGGCGCGTCCGGCGCGCTCGCCGATGACCTGGCCGTGGCCGCCGCAGACAACCTCAAGCGCGTCGTCCGCCCCGAGGACGAGGCCTGGGTCCTGACCCCAGGCCTGGATCGGATGCTCGCTTACCTGGAGACCAAGACCGTCTGGCATCCGGCTGGCACCTGATCGGCCGCAGAACGTCGGGCGAACCTGCCCGCTCAGCCCCAGCCGAACTGCTCGAGGAACGCCTGGCGCGCCTGCGGCACGGCGACCAGGCGCTGCGGGGAATCGTCCGGGTCGGCCACGCCCATCCCGGTGTCCTCCCAGAAGGCGTGCATGAACGGGCCGGTGTCCTTCATCCAGGCTGCCATCTCGTTGACGAAGATGGCGTTATCGCCGCCGCCCTTATACACGCCGGCGTCGTTCCACAGCCGCAGCCCCCACTCCGGGTAGCACAGCGGCTTGCCCCGGCTCAGCGCGAGGCTGCGCCAGCCCATGAGGCCGTCCCAGGTACTGGTGTCGTGATAGGACGACCACGCGGCCTGCTGCTGTGCCGCGCTGCGGATCTGCTCCCCCGGCGGGTAGTTGCCGTTCGGCCCGTCGTACAAGTCGATCCCGATCACGTCCACGACGCCGCCGGCCGGCTCGCAGGTCTCCGCCCCGAGGCTGGGTCCCATCGTGCCCCGCCCGAGGTAGGGGTTCCACACGAAGGTGCCGGAGAACCCGGCGGCCTTCATCACGCCCACGACGTGCGCGTACCCGGCCTGGTAGTTCTTGTAGTAGTTGCCGGAGCTGGTGCTGGTGCTCACCGACCAGCGGTACCAGCCTCCGTTGAACTCCCGGCCGATCCGGATGACGCTGCCGGCCAGGCCACCCTCGGTCAGGGTCTGGGCGAGAGCCCGCCAGTGCGCGTCGTTGGCCCCGGAGGCCTCGTCCGCCCAGGTGGTGCCCTGCACGCAGGCCGGGACGGCGAGCATGAGCTTGCGCCCGCCGAGCAGCGGCGCCCACGCAGTCGCAGGCGTGCTGCCGGCCCCCCCGTTGGTGGTGGCGGCGAGGATCGCCTGCTCGAACTGCGGCCACGACGGGCTGTCCGGCATGAACGCGAGCACGTAGCGGACGGTCTGTCCCTGCGGTATGCCGACGAACTGCTCGTACGCCTCCACCGTGGCGATGTCTACGGCCGCGCCCCGGTAGACGCCGATGGGGATGGTGGTATCAGGGCCTGCCACTGCTATCTCCTCCTGCCAGTTGGTGTGCAGCACCGGGTCACGGCAGGGCATCAGCCCGCGTGGTACAGGCGGTAGTGCTCGGCCAGCACGTCGTCGCCGAAATCGCCCGCCGGGTTCCGCCACACCGAATGAATATGGTTGCCGTTTCCCTGGGTGTTGTCGTGCTCGATGAGCAGCGTCGGTCCCTGGACGCGGAAGTAATGCCGCTGCCCGGGTTCGATGCTGCCCGCCCACGCGAAGGTGAGGTCGTCCATCCCGACCCGCTCCAGGTCGCGCAGCTGAGCCCCGGCGACCTCATCAGGCAACCGCCGCGCGAACCCCCCGACCAGCTCAGATAGCTCGTCGAACTGCCGTCGGTTCAGCTCGGCGGCGGCCAGGCCCTTGGGGCTGGTACGCACGTAGCTGAGGATTTCGCGTTCGTCCTCGCTGATCACGTAGTCAGGCTCGGGCTCGAATACCGGGTCGGGTCGCTCGATCTCGCCGATCCTGGGCACCATCCGGGTGGCGAAGTCCGGCGGCGGGCGGTGGTAGATGATCGCCGCGTGCCGCTGCGCGTCGTCGAGCGAGTTCACGAAACGGTAGCCGAGCTCCTCGTCATCGGCCAGCGGCGCGAGCATCCCGTAGCTGGCTGGCGCGGCGCCGAGCATACACGGGGTGGGGGAGACGTGGCAGCCGTCGACGACAGTGAAGTTAAGCGAGATATGATGCCCCGCGACCTGCCACGCCCAGACCGGATCGCCCGGCGATCCGAACACCTTGAAGCTGTACCGCTCGGGGTCGAATAGCTCGGCCAGGTCCGGCAGGAGCGCGCGCCGGACGTGCTCCATGGCCATGACCGAGACGACCTTGGTGTACCCCGGCATGCTCGTCCCGCTCACGATCAGCTCGTGCGCCAGCCTGCGCTGGCCGTCGTCGAGCGCACCGATCGGAAGGCCGCCACGTTCCAGCACCGGCAGGAACGACCAGTCGCGCCGCGCATCGCCGAAGGCGAAGCACGCCCGGCTCCGCTGCGCCTCGGTCAGCGCCGCCAGCCAGGCGGCCGCGGCCGCGGCCATCCGCCCGGCCGTCTCCGGTGCCAGGGTCCTGTCGTTCACCGCATCGCCCTCGCCAGACTCCCGCACTTGCCGATCCCCGTTCGTGATACCACCGCCCGTTCGGCCTGACGGTCTTGATTATCCGCCGAAGTGCAGCGGGAGGTGACGATGCCGGCCATCACGCGCCGCTGGCCGACCACGTGGCCTGGTGACGCGCGCTAACCGATGTCGCGCCGCCGGGTCACGACGACCGGCAGCGCGAAGCAGGCCAGGGCGTACACGGCGAGGATCGCGAAGGCGACAGGCAGCGTCACCTCGCCCAAGGTGCCCGGGGACACTCCGTTGTTGACCTGTCCGAACAGGGTCGTGACGGTGTTGGTGCTGGCGTCCGGCAGCATGTCGTAGACGGTACGTAGCAGCCCGGGCATTTCGGTGGCGTACTGGTCCAGCTGCGACTGCACGACCGTGATCCACAGCAGCAAGGCGGCGAACGCGCCGGTGGCGCTCTTGAGCAACGTGCCGGCCGTCCAGCCTGCGGCGCCCCAGGCCAGGCTGACGATGACCGCGATGCCGAACGCCGCAGCCAGCCGGCCCGCGGTCGGCAGCGGGCTGGCGGCCGGGGAGGCCGATCCGGTCGCGGTGACCGCGATCACCACGCTGGACAGGCCCGCGACCGCGAAGGTCAGGATCACGCTCGTCACCAGGGCGACCGCGATGCCGAGCGCCTGGCCAGCGGAGGTCCGGGCTCGGCCCGGGGCCTGCAGCAGCGAGGTCTTGATCGTCCCGCCAGCCCAGTTGCTCCCGGCGGCCAGCGCCCCGATGAGGAAGAACGCGGCGGTACCGGGCAAGGTGGGGTCGAACCCGATGCTGTTGAGCACGGCCGGGACGTACTGGCCCGGCAAGATCGTGGTCAGGACCTGGGCCGGCGAGGACAAGACGATGGCCCCGGCGCCGGCCCGGTAGAGGACGTACTGCTCGATGTAGCCGTCGATCAGCGTGACCGCGGGCGGGATGAGGACGAACGCCCACATGGCCGGCCACCTGTACATAACCAAAAGCTCGGCCC
>JASIGD010000471.1 GCA_030045295.1 Streptosporangiaceae bacterium | reverse complement strand
GCGCATGGCGTGGGTCGTGGTGCCCGACTCCAGCTCGGCTTGCAGCTTGCCGAGCTCGTGCAGCAGCTGCTTGAACCACAGCTCGTAGATCTGGTGGATGACGATGAACAGCATCTCATCGTGCTCACTCGACCGAGGCTGCTGGGCCGAGAGCAGCTGGTCCAGCCGCAGGTAGTCGGAGTAGGTGACGTGCTCAGCCATGGTTCTCGTAGCGTTTCTGCTTGATGATGTCGCGGGCGGCGGCGGCGGCGTCCCAGACGTCGGTGAAGCGGGTGGTGAGCGGGGACAGGCCCAGGCGGAACCGCTCCGGGGTCCGGTAGTCGGTGATGATGTCGGCCGCGGCCAGCTCCTCGACAATCCGCTCGGCTTCCGGATGCCAGAAGGTGACGTGGCTGCCGCGGCGGCCGGGCTCGCGCGGCGTGGCGATCGCGCAGCCGAGCGGGACCAGCCACGCGTCGGCCAGCTCCATGAGGTAGCCGGTCAGCCGCGTGCTCTTGGCGCGTATCGGCTCGATGCCCGCCTCGAGCAGCAGCCGCGCCCCTTCTTCCACCGCCGCGGTGCCGAAGATCGGAGGCGTCCCCGTCATGAACTTGGCCATCCCGGCCGCCGGGTCGTACCGCGGCCCCATGGCGAACTGGTCGCGCTGGGAGAACCATCCCCATATCGGCTGGCGCAGTACCTCCCGCAGGCGGGCCGAGACGTAGACGAACGAGGGGGCGCCCGGCCCCGCATTGAGGTACTTGTAGGTGCAGCCGACCGCGAGGTCCACGTCACAGCCATCCAGGTCGATGGGCACCGCCCCGACCGAATGGCACAGGTCCCAGAGCATGAGCGCCCCGGCCTGGTGCGCGATCGCGGTGATGCCCGCCATGTCGGCGAGCGCGCCGCTGCGGTAGGCCACCTGGGACAGGCTCACCAGCGCCGTGTCCTCGTCCACTGCGGCGCGGACCAGCTCCTTCGCCAGGCCCTCGTTGATGTCGGTGCGCAGCATGCGCAGTTCCGCGCCACGCTGGGCCGCGATGCCCTCGACCACGTAGCGGTCCGTGGGGAAGTTGTCCTGATCGGTGACGATCGCGTGCCGTCCAGGGCGTGCGTCGAGTGCCGCCATGGCCAGCTTGTACAGGTTCACCGTCGTGTTGTCGGTGACGATCACCTGCCCGGGCGCGGCGCCGACCAGCTCGCTCACCAGGCCGCCCGCGCGTCCCGGCAGGTCCACCCAGTGTTCCCAGGACCTGGCCAGGGCGGTGCCCCACTCCTCGCGGAGCATGGCTTCCATCCGCCGCAGGGTGGCGATCGGCAGCGCGCCGAGCGAGTTGCCGTTCAGGTAGACCAAAGACGGGTCATCAAGCATGAACCGCTCGCGGTACCCGCTCAGCGGATCCGCCGCGTCCAGTTCCTCCGCGTATGCCCGGTCCAAGAACCCCTGGGACATACCGCACACCTTACAAGGGCCAGGAGGCCACCGGGGGGACGGGAAGTCCCCGGGACGCGGGGTTCCGGAGGAGCCGCCCCCCGGCCTCACACCTTCGTGTTGACGAGTCCGCTTGGTGCCACTACTGTTCGGGTTTAGCACTCGATAGTGTAGAGTGCTAACGCGACGAGGCAGTCTGACCCCCGCGACGGCAGGCCGCCACGCTCGCCCTCTCTAGCAACTCACCATTAGCCTTTCCGGAGGGGGAGGTCAGATCGTGACGACCGCCACCAAGGTAGTAATCAAGCCGCTCGAAGACCGGATCGTGGTCCGCCCGCTTGAGGCGGAACAGACCACGGCGTCCGGACTGGTGATCCCGGACACCGCCAAGGAGAAGCCCCAGGAGGGCGAAGTCCTTGCGGTGGGCCCGGGGCGCTTCGACGATGCGGGCACCAAGCGCGTGCCGATCGACGTGAAGGTCGGCGACGTGGTGCTGTACAGCAAGTACGGCGGCACCGAGGTGAAGTACGGGGGCGAAGAGTACCTGGTGCTCTCCGCCCGCGACGTACTCGCCATCATCGACAAGTAGAACCCGTCGCCCTCTGGGGCAGGACCAGGTGGTCCTGCCCCAGAGGGCTGACTAAGAACTCGTTCCAACCGTAGGTTGAGGTAGTAATGCCCAAAATTCTGGAGTTCGACGAGGACGCCCGCCGCTCGCTCGAGCGTGGCGTCAACAAGCTCGCCGACGCCGTGAAGGTGACGCTAGGCCCGCGCGGCCGCAACGTCGTACTCGACAAGAAATGGGGCGCCCCCACCATCACCAACGACGGCGTGACCGTCGCCAAGGAGGTGGAGCTGGAGAACCCGTACGAGAACCTGGGCGCCCAGCTCGCCAAGGAGGTCGCCACCAAGACAAATGACATCGCCGGGGATGGCACCACCACGGCGACGGTCCTGGCCCAGGCGATGGTGCACCACGGGCTTCGTTCGGTCGCGGCCGGGGCGAACCCGATGGAACTCAAGCGCGGCATCGACGCCGCTGCTGCCGAGGTTTCCGAGCGCCTGCTCAAGGCCTCGCGTGACGTGGAGGAGCAGACCGAGATCGCGCACGTGGCGACGATCTCCGCGCAGGACGACAAGATCGGCGACCTGATCGCCGAGGCGTTCAGCAAGGTCGGCAAGGACGGTGTCATCACCGTCGAGGAGTCGCCGACGATGGGCCTGGAGCTGGAGTTCACCGAGGGCCTCCAGTTCGACAAGGGCTACATCTCGCCGTACTTCATCACCGACCCCGAGCGGCTCGAGGCTGTTCTCGAAGATGCCTACGTCCTGGTCCACCAGGCGAAGATCTCGTCCATGGCCGACTTCCTGCCCCTGCTCGAGAAGATCGCGCAGGTGAAGAGGCCGCTCCTGGTGGTCGCCGAGGATGTTGAGGGCGAGGCGCTGGCCACCCTGGTGGTGAACAAGCTCCGCGGCCTGCTGGCCGTGGTGGCGGTGAAGGCGCCCGGCTTCGGTGACCGCCGCAAGGCCATGCTCGCCGACATGGCCACGCTGACCGGCGGCACCGTGGTCAGCGA
>JASIGD010000470.1 GCA_030045295.1 Streptosporangiaceae bacterium | reverse complement strand
CGGTCCGCGGTGGAAAAGCCCAGATCCCGCTGCGCCGACGGCAGCGCGATGTTCACGATCGTGGCGTCCAGCACGACCATGAGCTGAGCGAGGCCGACGGTGGCCAGGATGAGCCAGCGGCGGGGGTCAGGGGCCGCGCTGGCCCGCACGGCAGGCCGGCCGGGCGCGCGGGCGCCAGGGCCGATGCTGGCGCTGGTTTCGCTCATCGCGCTCACCTACCCGCGCTGTCGCAGCTCAGCTGCGGCACCCGGTCGTGGCGGGCCGGGCCGCCCGCCGACCCCGCCTCGCGCAACCGCGCGACCTGGCCGGGCGTCCTCGTGGTGGCGGTCATCTCGTGACCCGCCACGACCAGCCCGGCAGGCAGGTGCCTGCCCAGCGCTGCGGTCGCCCCCGTGACGAAGACTTGCATGATCTTTCCTTCCGCATCGGTGCTTTCCCTTGACGACGAGATACCACCCGGAAATGTGACTCCTCCCGGCCCGCCGTCCGGACAGCGCGGGCTTGCTCCCCCGTGCCCGAGGGCCGCTGGTCCGGGGCCTTACCTGGAGGCGAGGAACAGGTACCGGTTGAGGCTGAAGAAGTATCCGGCGCCGAGCCCGACCAGATCCTCCGCCCAGGCGTGTGCCTCGGCAGCGGTCACGCCCGCGCGCCCGGGGACGAAGGCCGCGATGACGCTGATCAGTCCCGCGCTGAAAGTGCCGGCATCGTATCCGGCGTTGAACAGCGGGATCGCCGACCGGTGCGCGACCGTGAAACCGGCCTGGGTGAGCAGGTCGGTGAGCCGGCGCGGCAGGTGCGGATCGGCCACGTGCTCATCCCACCCGGCCAGCACCTTGCGCATGCGGCCGGCGTCGCTGGATCGCCAGACGATGGACTCCCAGTCGGTGTCCAGCACGAGCAGCCGGCCACCCGGCCGCAGCACCCGGTAAGCCTCCGCCAGCGCGGCCGGCACGTCATCGACGTACTCGTAGACCTGGGTCGAGGTGACGACATCGAACTCGCCGTCCGCGAAGGGCAGCTGGGTGGCATGGCCCGGCCCGAACTCGACCGGCGCCGACCCGGCAGCGGGCCTGCGTCGCCCGGCGACCGAGAGCATGTCCTCGCTCGGCTCGACACCGTGGACCGTTCCGCCCGGCCCGACTGCCTGGGCCATCTCGCAGGCCAGGAAACCCGGTCCCGACCCGATGTCGAGGACATCTTGGCCCGGCTTCAGGCCGACTGCGGCACGCACGATGCGGCGTTGCTCGACCTGCTCGGGCGTCTGGTAGGTCGCCTCCGCTCGCCGCCAGGTCGCCTCGTCGAATTGCAGCGCCGCGCTCATCGGGTGCCGTCTACCTGACGCCGTCGATCTGGACCGGCAGGTGCCGCGGCCCGCGCAGGGTGGGGTTCTGGCGGTACGGCGGCGGGTCCTGGAGCAGCCGCGGGTTCTCCAGCCGACGCGCGAGCTCGGCCAGCGCGACCTGCACCTCCTGCCGGGCCAGCGCCGCGCCGAAGCAGTAGTGGATGCCGCCGAAGAAGCCGAGGTGCTGGTTGTCCTGCCGGTCCGGGTCGAACCGGTCGGGATCGGCGAACCGGTCCGGGTCACGGTTGGCGGCGGCCAGCACCAAGACGATGCCGGCGCCCTCGGGGATCGTGGTGCCGGCCACCTCGATGTCATCCAGCGCGACGTTGGCGCGAGCCAGCAGCTGCACCGGCGGCTCGTAGCGCAGCAGCTCCTCGACCAGCGGGACCGCCAGGTCCGCGTCGCCGCGCAGCCGGGCCAGCAGGTCCGGATGCCGGAGCAGGGTGAGCATCCCGTTCGCGATCAGGTTGACGGTGGTCTCGTGGCCGGCGATCAACAGCAGCCTCCCGGTGGCCACTATGTCCTCGGTCGCCATCCCCTCCTCGGCGGCCAGCCCCGACAGCAGCCCGGGTCCCGGATCGGCGCGGAACCGCTCGATCAGCCCGGACATGTACTCGTCCATCTCCGACTGGGCGCGCGCCGCAGTGTCCCGCTGCCCGGGGCGCGGGTCGAGCCGGGTGATGATGGCCTCGGCCCACGGGTGGAAGCGCGGCTCGTCCTCGTCCGGCACCCCGAGCCGCTCGCAGATCACGGCGACGGGGTAGGGGTAGGCGAGGTCGTCGACGATGTCGATCTGGCGCCGGCCGTGCATCTGGTCGATCAGGCCGGTGACGATGCGCTCGAGCTCCGGCCGGACCGTGTCGTACTGGTCGAAATGGCTGGTCGCCGCCCGGCGCAGCCGGTCGTGCCCGGGCGGGTCCATGCCGATGAAGCTGCCGCCGCCCGCACCGCCGGTGTTGCTGACCCGCGGGTCGCGGATCAGCGCGGTGACCTCCCGGTAGGTGCTGACGACGTAGCTTCCGTTCGGGGCACGCAGCACCGGTGTCTTGCGGAGCTCGGCGTAGAGCGGGTAGGGGTTGGCGCGGTTGGCGTAGTCGAGGATCTGCCCGAGAAGGTCCGCCGGCGTGCCCATCGCCGTCACGCCCGCGCCGGCACGAGCGCCCAGGCCCACTCGGCCGGTGAGTGACCGGTGCGCTCGATCCGGGGGCCCTCGGTCGGCACCGCCGGGTCCGGGAACTCGGCGGGAACGGGCCGCCGCGACGCCGGCCGGTCCACATTCCGGTACGCGGGCGGGAAGGGGGCAGCCATCTCGATCTGCCGCCGGTAGAAGTCGAGCCACTTGCCCTGATCGAACGTGACGGCGCCCACGGTCCGGCCCTGGTGGCCGTACAGGGCGACGAAGCGGCGCTCGTCGGCCGATCCCTGCGTGACGATCACCTCCTCGCCGTAGGACGGCACCCCGACCGACTTGATGCCGACCCCGAACTGGAACGACCAGAACGTCGGCACGTGCAGGTAGGGGCGCCGCTCCGATTGGCTGCTCACCATGTTGTGGGCCGCCACCTGGGCCTGTTCCACCGCGTTGCTCCAGTGCTCCAGGGCGAGGAACTCGAATCCGAACACCGGGTGCGGGTAGCGGGCCACGTCGCCGGCGGCGAAGACATCGTCGGTGACTATGCCGTACATATCAAACACGCGGCAGCCGGCGTCGCAGGCGACGCCCCTCGGCCCCGCCCCCAGCCCGGAGCCGCGCAGCCACTCGGTGTTCCGCAGCGAGCCCAGCGCGACCACAGCCACGTCGACGTCGAGCGTGGTCCCGTCGTCCAGGTAGGCGCGGCGCAGGTGACCGCTGGAGTCTCCTTCCAGCGCCGTCACCGAGACGCCGCAGCGCAGGTCCACGCCATGCTCACGGTGCAGCTGAATCGCCACCGACCCGACCACCGCGCCCAGGGCGCCGGCCAGCGGCGTGGCCGCCCGTTCCACCACGGTCACCGGCAGGCGCAGCTCGCGGCAGGCGGAGGCGATCTCCGAGCCGGTGAACCCGGCGCCGACGACCAGGACCCGGCGTGGCCCGGCGGCCAGCTCGCGCCGCAGCGCGGCCGTGTCGTCGCTGGTGCGCAGCACCAAGACGCCACCCAGGGCTGCCTCCGCCGCGTTCGGCCAGGGCCGGGCCCGGGTGCCGGTCGCGATCAGCAGCCGGTCGAACGGGACCTGCTCCCCGCTGGCCAGGCGCACCTGCTTGGCGGTGAGGTCCAGCGCGTCAGCCGGTACACCCAGGCGCCACTCCGCCTCCAGCGCGGCGGCGCGCGGGAGCATGGTCGAGTTGGCGTCCGCCCGCCCGAGCAGGACCTGCTTGCTGAGCGGCGGGCGGTCGTAGGGCTCGTGGGGCTCGTCGCCGATCAGGGTGAGCGTTCCGGTGAATCCCTCGGCGCGCAGTGCCTCCGCGGCCCGCAGCCCGGCCAGGGACGCCCCGACGATGACGACCCGCCCGCCCGCCCGGGACGCATGGTCTGTCCCGGTCATGGTGCTCACTCCTGGTCCACCTTCTGCACCCGGATGGCCTGGACCGGGCAGGCCGCCGCGGCGCGCAGGACGGGCAGGCACTGCACCTCGTCGGGCCCCGGGTCATACATCAGCGCCTCCTCGCCGTGCAGCTCGAACACGCCCGGCGCCAGGAACACGCACTGCCCGTAGCCCTGGCAGCGGTTCAGATCAACCACGATCCGCACGGTCCTCACGCTACGCCGGGTCAACTCGGTTCCACCAGCGGGAAGATTCCACGCAGCGTCGGCGCGAACTACCCCTGGCGCACCGTGCCGTCCGCGGGTAATCCGGCGGGAAAGAGCTGCCCGCGGACGGCGAGGACCAGCGTGCGGAAGGCGATCCACGAGACGAAGGCGGTGGGCAGCGCGATGACCGCGATCGCGTAGCCGGCGGCGGCGGGCGGCTTGGTGATCGCGAGGCCCAGGCTGGGCCGTAACCGATGGTGCGCCTCGTGCCGGGGCGGCGACGCTGCC
>JASIGD010000469.1 GCA_030045295.1 Streptosporangiaceae bacterium | reverse complement strand
AGCGGCGCGCTGACCGGCAACGCGCAGCGAATCTCCCAGGAGAAGAAGGACGGCTGGATCCGCCAGCTGCGGCTTACCCCGCTGCCGGCCAACGCCTACGTGGTCAGCAAGGTGATCGTCTCGATGGCCACGACGATCCCGTCCATTCTGGTCGTGCTCCTGCTCGGCCGCTTCTACGGGAACGTGCACCTGCAGGCCTGGCAGTGGCCCGCCATCGCGGTCACGGTCTGGTTCGGCGCCACCATCTTCGCCGCGCTCGCCGTGGCCATCGGCTACCGGTACCAGCCGGATCAGGTGCAGCCGATCAGCATCGTGCTGTATTTCTTCTTCGCCATCCTCGGCGGCCTGTGGTTCCCGATGACCGGCTTCCTGCAGAAGGTCGGCGAGCTCACGCCCACCTACGACGCGGTGAAGATCGGCACCGACGTGATCAGCAACGCCTCGGTATCGGCCACCCTGGCCATCGGCCTGCTGATATGGCTGGGGATCTTCCTGGCGCTGGCCACCGCCTCCGTCCGCGCCACCGCGGAGACGGTCTGAACCGGGGCACCGATGACAGGGCAGACCCGGCCAGCGCTACGGGGGCCTGGCCGGGACACCGGGACACGGGGCGCAGCAGCACCGGTGCGCCCGGCGGCGCGGCCGGGGAAACGTGGCAGCATAGATATGCGGTCCCGGAGGTGAGCGCGCGATGGCGATAGGAGTGGGAGGCTCGGGGCAAACGGGGCAGACGGGCCAGGCCAGCCCGCCCGCCCGGCCCGCGACCAACGAGACCGGCGGGTCCGGCGCGACCGGCGGGTCCGGCAAGACCGGCGCGACTGGCAAGACCGGCGGGTCCGGCGCGGCCGTCGGGTCCGCGGAGGACCAGGGCCGATGGCCCCGGACCGGCCTGTTCAGCGGCGCCCTCGGCCTGCGGAACGTGCCGGGGACCGGCAGCGCGCTGCGCTGGTTCTTCGCTGGTATCTGGCTCATCTACCTCATCCAGCCGGTGGCGGACCTGTTCACCCGCGCCAACGGGGCGCTGTGGATCGCGGGCGGGCTGGCGATCACCATCGCCTTCTCCGCCATCTACGTGACGATCGTCTGCAACTCCGGCAGCTGGCCGCGCCAGGCCGGATGGGGGCTGGCCACCATAGCGGTGCTCGCGGCCCTCGCCTGCGTGGTGTACGGCCGGGCCTGGACGCCGCTGTGGATCTACGTGTCCGCCGCCACCGGCATGGTCCTCGCGGCCCCGCCTTACGGGCGCCGCACGGCCGTGCGCGGAGTCCTCGCCGTCGGTGCCTGCTACGTCTTGTTCAGCTGGGTCTCGCACGCCTACCTGGAGGAATTCCTCGTCGTCCTGCTGCCCGTCCTGCTCGTCGGCTACGCCATGATCGGGTTCCGGATGCAGATCCAGCTCATGCACGAGCTGGCCCAGGCGCGCGAGACCGTCGCGAAGCTGGCCGCGAACGACGAACGGCTGCGGCTGGCCCGGGACATGCACGACCTGACCGGCCAGTCGCTGTCGACGATCACGCTGAAGTCGGACCTGGCCGCGAAGCGGCTGTCCCGGCTGCCGGACTCGGCGGACCGCGACGCGGCCCTCGGTGACCTGGGCGACATCGGCCGGGTCAGCCGGCAGACGCTGCACGACATCAGGGAGGCGGTCAGCGGTTACCGCCGCCCGACGCTGGCGATCGAGGTGATCACCGCGCGGAACGCGCTCGACGCGGCCGGCGTCCGGCTCGACGACGACCCCGGGCTGACGCTGCGGTCGGGCACGTTCGACCCGGACGCGGAGGCCGTGCTGGCCTGGTGCCTGCGCGAGGCCGTCACCAACGTGATCCGGCACTCCGGCGCGAGGAACTGCCGGATACGCCTGACCGAGCACGTCGGCGAACTGTCGCTCGTGGTCGAAGACGACGGCCGCGGGCCGGGCCACCAGGACCCGGAGGCCCCGAAGGGAGCCGGGTTGCGCGGGATGTCCGAACGGCTCTCGGCGATCGGCGGCCGCCTGTCGCTCGCCGCGGCCGATCCCGGCCGCGGCCACGGCTTCCGCCTGATCGCGACGGTTCCGGTGGACCGCCATGAGCCATGACCAACGAGCCCAGGGCCCGCCGCGGGAGCCTGCAGCGCCCGTCCGGCTGCTGCTGGCCGAGGATCAGGTGATGATCAGGGAGGCGCTGGCCACGCTGCTGTCGTTCGAGGGCGACATCGAGGTGGTGGCCCAGGTCGGCCGCGGCGACGAGGTCATCAAGGCAGCCAGGGACACCAACCCGGACGTGGCGCTGCTCGACATCGAGATGCCCGGCCTGGACGGGCTGTCCGCCGCCGCCGCGCTGAAGAAGACCCACCCGGAGACCAAGATCGTGATCCTGACCACGTTCGGCAGGCCGGGCTTCATGCGCCGCGCGATGGAGTCGGGCGTGTCGGGGTTCCTGGTCAAGGACTCCCCCGCCGACAAGCTCACCCAGACCATCCGCCGCGTCCTGGCCGGCGAGCGCGTCATCGACCCGGACCTCGCGGCCGCCGCCCTGGCCGACGGGCTCAACCCGCTCACCCCGCGTGAGCGGGACGTGCTCGGAGTGTCCGCCGACGGCGGGACGATCGCGGAGATAGCCCGCCAGCTCTACCTTTCCGAAGGGACCGTGCGGAACTACCTGTCCGCGTGCATCCAGAAGACGGGAGCGCGCAACCGCGCCGAAGCCCTGCGCATCGCCTCGGAGCGCGGCTGGCTCTAGCGCTGGCTCCAACCCTGGT
>JASIGD010000468.1 GCA_030045295.1 Streptosporangiaceae bacterium | reverse complement strand
TCATCGGTCCGCCCGACGTAGGTGATGTAACCATCGGGATCGGACGTGGCGACGTCGCCGGTGTGGTAGTAGCCGCCGCGCATGGCCTCGGCGTCCAGCGCCGGGTCGTCCAGGTAGCCGGTCATCAGGCCCAGCGGGCGCGTGCTCAGGTCCAGGCAGATCTCGCCGTCCCGGCCCGGCTTCCCGCTCACCGGGTCCACCAGCACGACCTGGTACCCGGGCAGCGGCCGGCCCATCGACCCGGGGCGCACCGGCTGCCCGGGCGTGTTGCCGACCTGCGCGGTGGTCTCGGTTTGGCCGAACCCGTCGCGGACCGTGATCCCCCAGGACTTGCGGACCTGCTCGATCACCTCCGGGTTGAGCGGCTCGCCCGCCGCGACGCACTCGCGCAGCGCGGAGACGTTCGCCGTGGCCAGGTCGGACTGGATGAGCATCCGCCACACGGTCGGCGGGGCGCAGAACGTGCTCACCTGGGCGTCACCGAGCGCGCTGAGCAGGCCCGCCGCCGAGAACCGCTGGTAGTTCAGGACCAGGATGGTCGCGCCCGCGTTCCACGGCGCGTACACGTTGCTCCAGGCGTGCTTGGCCCAGCCGGGGGAGGACAGGTTCAGGTGCACGTCGCCCGGCTCGATGCCGATCCAGTACATGGTCGACAGGTGCCCGACCGGGTAGCTGGCGTGGGTGTGCGCGACCAGCTTCGGCTGCGCGGTCGTGCCGGAGGTGAAGTACAGCAGCAGCGGATCGCCGGCCCGGGTGACGCCATCGGGCGTGAACGCGGTGTCGGTGTCGTACGAGCCCGAGTACGCGTGCCAGCTCGCTCCGGTGGGCTCGCCCGGCCCGACCGCTATCCGCGTCCACCCGCCCGGGAGCTGATCGAACTTCGCCGTCTGCTCCACGTCGGTGACGACGTGCCGGACGTGGCCCCGCACCAGCCGGTCGGCGAGGTCGGCCGGCTGCAGCAGCGTCGACGCCGGGATCATCACCGCCCCGAGCTTCATCGCGGCCAGGATGACCTCCCACAACGGCGCCACGTTGCCGAGCATGAGCAGCATCCGGTCGCCCCGCCGGACCCCCAGACCGCGCAGCCAGTTGGCCACCTGCCCCGACCGGGCGGCGAGCTCGGCGTAGCTCAGGCTCGTGTCCTCGTCCTCGGCGAGGATCCGCAGCCCGATCCGGTCCGGGTGCTCGGCCGCGATCACGTCGAACCAGTCCAGCGCCCAGTTGAACTCGTCCAGCCCGGGCCAGGCGAACTCGCGTCGCGCGGCGTCGTAGTCGTCCCGGTAGCGCAGCAGCAGGTCCCGCGCCGACCGGAACGTGGCGGTCGGTGAGGCAGTTTCGGTCATGGGCCTATAGTTGCAGCTCTGCGAGCCGAGCGGGAGGCCTGCCGCCGGGTGACGAACAGGGCCAGCACCCCGCCGCCGGTGCGGGCCAGCCGGACGGACTGACTTAGCGGCGTGCCGCGCAACCGATGCAGGTCGGCGCGGCCGGGCGGGCAGCCAGCCGGTCATCTCCGATGGGCTGCCCGCACCGCTCGCAGACGCCGTAGCGCCCGGACTCCAGCCGGTCCAGCGCCACGTCGATCGCGGCCAGCTGATCCCGCGCCTGCGCCAGCAGCGCGGCCGCGTGCTGCCGCTCGAAGGCCAGCGTCGCGCCCTCCGGATCATGCTCGTCGTCGGTTCCCGCCGAGCCCGCGGCCTCGGCGATGCCGTCGAACTCCCGCTGCAGCGCCGCGATCCGGCGCTGCGCGCGCGCCCGCTCGGCCAGCAGCAGCTCGCGCGCGGTCGCCATGGTCCCGACCCTAACCGCTCCGCTTGATCTCGCCGCGCGGCCGCGTCGCAACCGCGGAGGTCGGCTAGTCCCGGCCGCCGCGGTTGAGCGCGGCCCTGACCGCGCCCACGTGGTTGACCAGCATCAAAGCGAGTACGACGGTCAGGCCCGCCGACAGCGGGAGCCCGCGCCCGCCGCCCGCGTGCTGGCTTCGGCCCGCGGTGAGCATGACCACGAAGACCGCTACGCCGAGCGCGGGCCACGCCAGCAGGACCGCGCTCTTGGGCATCCAGTTCGTGTAGCCGCCGAGTCTGTAGCGCATCGGCAGCTGCGCCCCGGCCGGCAGGGTCACCGCCCCGTAGACGGACAGGCCAACGATCGCGACCAGCAGCACGCCGTCGATGATGAGCTCGAGAACGTTCATGTCAGCTCCTGGGTCACTGGTCGGCCAGGGCGATCGGCGCCGTCGGCGGGGCGAACGTGACCGGCGCGCACGGCCGCCTCTAACCCTGGTCAGTCCGGGGAGGCCGGATGGCCAGCCCGGCGACCTTGCCGTCAGCGTCGAAACGGACCAGCCCCCTGGCGTCCCCGGCCTCGAAATGCAAGGGGACCTCCACGATGATGTCGTCGCCGGCCCGGTAGGCGAACGGCTCGCCCATCCGCTCCAGCCGCCCGAACCGGCCGGCCATGTGCGCCCGGCCGCCGGCCATCCGGTCGGCGTCAAGGACTCTGCGCAGGTTGTCGTCGAACTCCGCGATGAGCTCGTCGTAGCGGCCCTCGTCATGCCAGCTGAGGACCGCAACCGCCCGGTCCGCCGCGTCGGGCGGGACGTCGCGGCTCATCGGCTCGCCGGAACGCGGGTCGATCGGATGGCCGAACCGCTGGAAGGCGGCCTGCCTGCTGGTCCCGAGCACATCACCGATCTCCCTCCAACTGACCCCCGTCGCCCGCGCCCGGTCCACGGCCGCCTGCAGGGCCGCGTCCGCGGCGGCCGACAGCTCCCGGGCCGCCGCCACGGCACCGACGGGCTGCCCGTGACCGAACTCCTGTATCAGGCGCCGAGCCGCCTCACCGGCCCGCACCGCTGCGGCATGGTCGGCGCGGGACGCGTCGTCCACTACGTCAACATAATCATGACGATCGGCGGTTGTCAAAGACACCTTTACACTACGCGGTCCGCCATCGCCCCGGCGCGCTCGTTTCCGGCGCGCGGCGTCCCGGCACCTCGCGTCGCAGTACCGACGCCGACGCCCCCTTCCTCGCTGGGATGGCAGCGGACGTCCGCACGCCGCGCAGGCCTCTGGTTCCTGCACGTCTGCCATGGTCCACCCCGAGTCTTTTTTACGTGGGCACGAGCGGTGCCACTTAATTATAAAACGTGGTCTCGCGGGCTGCGCGAGAAAATGGGGTTAGCCGGACGCGGACCCCGCCTCGCCGCGTCTTCAGCTGACCTTCATGTTGGCTGGGTAGCCTGTGCGCCGGGCGACGGAAAGGTCCGCGCGCCTCATAGCTAACCGAGAAGGTTCGTACAGGCGGTTTCGAGTACGCGGCCGCAGGATGAGTTACATGGGCAACACACACCGGGACGGTATCCACCGCGCCATGGCGGCCAGGGAACAGGGCCGGGCGAAGGTCCGCTCGGCCACCACCACGGTCACCTTGGCCAGCGTGGCGGCGGCGGGCGTGGTAGCCCTGGTCCTGCCGGGATCTACCCACAACTCGTCCTCCTCGGCGTCGTCCGGCTCATCCTCGGCGGGATCCTCGGCGAGCACCGGCTCGTCGGGTACGTCCAGCTCAGGGTCATCGAACTCGAACTCGTCCGGCTCCGCGTCTTCGGGCTCCAGCTCCAATTCGAGCTCGACGGGCTCCAGCGGTTTCAGCTCAGGCTCCAACCCGACGTCCAGCTCCGGCAGCAGTCAGGCCACCTCCGGCGGCTCATGATGCCTACCGCCTCACCCCGCGCGGGCCCGGCCGGCGCGGATCCCGGCCGCGACGCGGCGGCCAGCTGGCGGGCCCTCGGCACGCTGGTCAGGCTGGTGGTGACCGAGGCGCGGTGCCTGGACGACGCCCAGAACATGCTCGAAGCCGACCTCGCCGCGGTCGACCTGGCCTGCAGCCGTTTCCGCGCGGGCTCCGAGATCCGCGCGCTGCGGGGGGGTTCCGGCCAGCAGGTCAGCCCGCTGCTCGCCGAGGCGATCGCGGTGGCGCTGCGCGCCGCCAGGCTCACCGACGGCGACGTGGACCCGACGGTAGGTGCGGCCATGTCCGCGATCGGTTACGATTGTGATTTCGAGCAAATGCCGCGAACCGGCCCGGCGTTGCCGGTCACCGTCAGGACAGTGCCCGGCTGGCGCCAGGTCCGCCTGGAGAACCAGATCCTGACCATGCCCGCAGGCGTCCAGCTCGACCTCGGCGCGACCGCGAAGGCGTGGGCCGCCGACCGCTCCGCGGCGCGGATCGCGCAGCGGCTCGGCTGCGGGGTGCTGGTCAGCCTGGGCGGCGACATCGCCGTCGCGGGCCGCGCCCCCGCAGCGGGCTGGCGGGTACGCGTGCA
>JASIGD010000467.1 GCA_030045295.1 Streptosporangiaceae bacterium | reverse complement strand
TCGCTGCCTTCTAAGCAGCCGGTCGCGGGGGTCGAATCTTGCCGGGCGTGCTCGACCAAAACACCAGGTCATCGGCGACCGGGGACAAGCTGGCGATGAACGCTCATGACGCCTCCCCCGTCGCCGTGCCCGCCGCCTGCCCGATCTACCGGGTTTCGGCCTCCCTCGCGCAGCCGCCGCCTGCCTGCTCAGCTCGTCTCTCTTGCGGCCACGCCAGATTCTCGGCTGGTGGCTGACCTAAGATGCTGAGGACCGACCCCTGCCCGTAGCCGTTGCCCTGGCCCTGCCCGTAGCCGTTGCCCTGGCCCTGCCCGTAGCCGTTGCCCTGGCCCTGCCCGTACCCGTACCCGTTGCCGTTCCCCTGGCCCTGCCCGTACCCGTTGCCCTGGCCTGGCCCGTACCCGTTGCCGTTCCCCTGGCCCTGCCCGTACCCGTTCCCCTGGCCCTGCCCGTACCCGTAGCCGTTCCCCCGGTCCTGGCCGTGGTCGGCGTCTTTGCCGTACCGGTGCCAACGGAACCTTCCGCGGCCGCTGTGGGTGGCGGTGACGATTCGGTGATGACTGGCATCCATCTGCAGCACGCCCGTGTCACTAGGGCTGGTACGCCGACGGGCCTGGCGACTCGGGCTGGCGGAGAACGGCGGGCGGGAGGGCGGGGGCGCCGCGATCGCGCCGGCCGGATGCCCGGTCGGCGCAGAGGATAGCGCGCCGCCCGGATGCCGGATCAACGCGGCACCGATGGTAACGGCCAGCAGCATGATGATGAGCCCCGCGATCGTGGCGGAGGCGAGGACCGGGACTGGCCTGCGACGAACTCGGCGACCACCTGCCCGCGCACCGGACGCGTGCCGGAGCGCGGCCGGGACTGGCCACCGGGCGTCATCTGCGAGCGCGGCCGACGCTATCACCGGCGCTGACGGCGGAGCTGCGGCGGGTGCGGCCAGAGGGTAGCGCGCGCGGCCCGCGCCGATGCTCAAACTATCCCGCGGATCGTCTCGCAGCCGACCCGCCCGGTGCGCGACCTCGGCGGCGCTGCCCGGCCGCCAGGCCGGATCCTTGGCGAGCAGTTGCATCACCAGCGCGGCCACACCGGCCGGCACCGACGGCGGCAGCGGCGGCACCAGGCGGTCACGGTGCGCGCACGCCACGTCGAGCGGTTCGCCAGTGAACGGCGGTGCCCCGGCCAGGCATTGGTACGCGACGACTCCCAGCGCATACAGGTCACTGGCCGGCCCGGCTGGAGCTCCGGCGATCCGTTCCGGCGCTAGGTACTCCGCCGTGCCCATGACAACCCCGGTGAGCGTGACGGGCGCCGAGCCGATCGCGTGCGAGATACCGAAATCGGTGATCTTCACGGTCCCGTCCGAGGCAAGCAGCAGGTTCCCCGGCTTGACATCACGGTGAATCAGGCCGGTGGCGTGCGCCGCCTGCAGCCCGGCCGCGGCCTGCGCCACGATGTCCATCGTCCGCGCCGCACTCAGGGGACCGCCGGCGAGCACGCCAGCCAGGGAGGGCCCGTCCACCAGTTCCATGACCAGATAGGGCTGGAGGCCATCGGCCGGCTCGTCATAGTCATAGGTATGCGCGATGTTCACGTGCCACAAGGCCGCGGCGTTCCGCGCCTCGGCCCGGAACCGGGCCAGGACTTCGGGCTGCTGAGCGCGACCAGGATGCAGCAGCTTGACGGCGACCGGCCGCGCCAGGACGGCATCGGTCGCCCGCCACACCTCACTGAACCCGCCCTTGCCGATCGGTTCATCAAGCCGATAACGACCAGCGAGGAGGTTTCCTCCCAGGCCCATCAACCGGTCGTTACCCTCCCCGGCGGACCTTTACCCGCCCGGGACGCCAAATGTCTGTGGCGCGGGGCCGTCGCAACCGTACCTGCGGTCAGCCGCCCGTCATGCCGTGCTTGACGCAGAACTCGTTTGGGCGTGGACCCACGAGCACGGCCCGTGCGGTTCCGCGAAGCCTGCGCCGGTCATCGACGAAGCGGGCGTGCCGGGGCCGGCGTGCCGGGCCGGCGGCTGGCGCCGTCGGCGCGCTCGAGACGCGGCGGGGCCAGGCCGGATGATTCGTCAAAGCCTGCGCGGCCGCAGCCCGGATCGTCAGCCACGGCCAGGCCATCTGTGCCCGCATCGAATCCGGTCACCCGGAGGATTACCCTCCAGCCGATATGAAAGATTAGCCGATTACACGCGGTGACAGCGGTCCAGATGTTCTCAGGCTCACGTCGGCAGCCCTGTGGATAGGCCGTGAATAGATCCGTGGATAACCACCGTTAAATGCGGATAACTGCTCGTTTCCTGTGGATTATTTCGCGGACGGCGGAAAAACTCGAAATGGCTGGCCGCGGGCTCTTGCGCGGTGCCGGCAGAGGCAGTACAAATGTTTCACTGTCGGAAACGGGCACCACCTGGGGGCTGGCCCCCGGAACGCAGCAGGAGCCGGGCGACCGGCCCCTCGCGCGGGTGCCTGGCGCCGACGGGCGGCGCGCGGCGCCGGCACGGCCAGGCGACTGGCCAACCGGTGCGGCGAGGCCGGGAAGGGTCCCTCCATCTCATACATGGAGGGACCCTTCCTGATTCGGCCGGGCAGGAATGGCTTTGTGCCGGCTCGGCGGTGCCCGGCTTCTTGAGCGATCTCCTCCGCGCCGGGTCCTCGCCTGCGGCGTGCCGGGTATGTCGCGCAAGCCCCGGCACGTGATCTGCTGCTGGCTGCCACCCCGGGCAGCCGGGCCGCTGACCGAATTTGTGCATAAGCATGTGGAACACTTGTGCACAACGGCACCTGGCCTGTGCACGCGCGGTGGAAATGCTGGGGATCCCGCTACCCGGCCACGCTCATAAAAGAGTCTTTAACTGGGAGAACATAACCTGAGCCCTGTGTATGCAGGAGAAACCGGAATTGTCCACACGCCGCGCAGTAAAAGTTCATAAATAGGCCTAACATTGACTGAATGGTTATCCGGCTGTTATTCCGGGCCGAGACGGTGAGAAGACCGGACCCAGACGCGGTGAGCCCAGGCGCTTTCAACGGGGTGAGCGCAAGGCAGCGGGCCGGCCGAACCACAGCCCGCCGCGCTTGCCACCAGCGCCCGTCCGGCCGGTCGCGCTGCGGTCGGCGGGTCCGCCTTCAGGGCGGGTCGCCAGCGGCAGCCCGGCCCACCATCGGCTCGACGGGAGGCTTGAGGTGACGACCAAGACCTGGCCAGAGCACGCCGGCATGCTTCCTATGAACGCCCGGCTCGCCGGGCTTCGGGACGGCCAAAGCGCCGAGCCCGCCGGCCCACGCAATGCCCAGCCCGCTGGACCGGTCCCCGGTGGCCCCGGCTACACCGTACCGGCCAGCTATGGCTTTGGCGCGCCAGCTGACCTCGGCCACGCCGAGCCGGCCAGCTATGCCCGCGCCACCGCGGCCGAGCCTGGCTACGTCGTGCCGGCTGACTACAGCTGCGCCGGGGCAGCTGCCGACGGTGCCCGGCCACAAGCCCCCGCCGGGCCCGTTGCCCGGGCCGTGACCGCTTCCCCGGCCGTGACCGCTCCCCCGGCCGTGACCGCTCCCCCGGCCGTGACCGCCGTGACCGCCGTGACCGCCGTGACCGCTCCCCCGGCCGCGACCGCTGCCCCCGCTTTCCCGGCCAGGCCTGCTGCCCCAACCACGCCCGCTGGCCCGCCCGGGGCTGCGGTGCGGGCTATGATCGGCGATCAGCTGAGGATGCCGGTCATGTGGTGCGAGATGGGCTCGTGCCCCTCCCGGCATGCCGATCCGGCAGCGCTCGGCGAAGCCGACGCCCGCGCCCGCGCGATCGATGCCGGCTGGCGCACCGATGCCGTGGGCCGGCTGGCCTGCCCCCAGTGCCAGCAGAGTAACCCCAGCTTCTGGGTCTCCTGCCCGGTCGCGGTGCGGGACCCGGACATGGCCCTCACCAGCACCGTCCCGATGCCCGCCGTGCCCGGCGACGGCGCTACCCACGGCGCCCGGCTGCGAAGGGGCCGTGCCCGCGGCCGCGCTGCCCGTGGCTACCCCCGGCCAGACTGGCGGAGCTGGAATGGCACTACGATCACGCAGCCGATGAGGCCCGTGCCCGCTGGTCGGCGAGCTGAACGCCCGGCCAGCGCCTCTATTCCCGCAGTGCGGCCCTGACATGCGGCCCGGTACTGGCGAGCGCGCGGCGGCCAGGAACATCGGGCGCTGGCCTGCTGCCCTCATCCACAGGTCACGTGTGGATAACTATCTGATGCCGGCACGGTCGCAATTCCCTTCGCGGTCCTCCCCCAGCCCGCCGAGTCACCCGCATTTGCGCTGGTAATCGACGGGCAGGGGCGCAGGGGGCCTGTCCGGGCATCGCACCGCCATCCTGGGCAGTTGCGCGGTTCATCCACAAGCTTGTGCGTGGCCCCCTAAACTGCTGACTTCGCCAGGGCTGGCGTGATAGGAGCGTGCTCTCATGCTAGCCCTGGTAACCATGAGGTTTCTCGTACCGGCCTGCCTCGCCTTGATCGTGTCGCTTCGCGGAGACCGAGCCCGCGACGAGATTCGGCAGTTATGTAACCAGTCAGCCACCCGAAGTTCATTCACCCCTTTACCACGCATTCGGCTCGCGGTGCACAATGGCTGAATGGCGATCTGTGATGCGGTCGCCGACCACGATGACGGTGCCGCTTTTCTCCGGGCGCAGCCCGTTCGCATGATCGACGGCCAGGCTGATGAGGGCTACACGGGCCGTTATGAGGTCATCTGCCCGGCTTGCGGCGACGATCCGGGCCTGAGCTACGACCAGGTGCCGCCTCACCTGCAGAAGATTCGCGGGCCCAGTGAGTCGCTGGCGGGCGGGCTGGCGGCGTTCCAGGCACACGTCAGGCTCGCCAGCGCCGCGCCAATGGGCGAGGCAGCGACGTAATCGGGCGCTTGCTGCCAGTTTCTCGTCTCACGATGCGGGAGCGGATAGGTCTTCGGATCTCGCTTGTGACGCCTGGACAGTTCGGGTCGGCAGGACGATGATCTGCGCTGTGGACGGCTGGTGCCCGGTCGAAGAACTGACGCGGTGGGGATTCGCGCACGCGCAGGTCGTCATGGCCAACGAGGCGCACAACGGCTTCAAGCGCTGCATCCGGACCCGGGAGGTCGGCATCCGGATGATCCGGGCCGCGCACGACGCCGGAGTGCGGAAGCTGGCGATGGAGGCGCTACCGTGGCCAGACGACGGCTCGCCTGGGCCGATCCGGAGCCTCCCATCAGGCTGGGGAGGCTACTTGGATCAGCCGGACATGCGCAGGCTGATCAATGCGGCGCTGGGCCTGGGCTGGAGCCTGTGGGCGTACGAGGCCGTCATGGAGGCCTCCGCACATGCCGACCCAGCCGAGTTTCTCACCCTTGAACACAGCAACTGGCGCGACCACGAGCAGGCGCTCAACCTGTGCCGGGTCCTGGCTGCCGCCCCGGCTGAACCGCTGCTTGTCTGGACCGGCGGCGACCACGCCTGCAAAGAACCGACCCACGGGTGGGTCACGATGGGATGCCACTTCCCCGCCATGTCCGGGACCGATCCGTTCGTCATCGACCAGAACGTGACCGTCGACTTCGCCGGCCGATCCCAACCCTGGGTCCGGGAGCTGCTGAGCAGCCTCAGAGGAACACTGGATGCCTTCGGTGGCACCGCCGGCATCCTCCGCGGCCAGGCACCCCTGCCGCTGAACGCCCGGCGCGGCGTCGACGCAGTCATCGTCTCCACCGACAACACACTCACTTAAGATGCTGGCCGTGCCGCGTACACCCGCGCCGCGCTCAGCTTTCAGGACCCGCGCGGGCGCGCCGGCCAGCGCCCACACGGACCCTTGTCCAGCTGGCCGGCGTACCGGCACTGACGCGACCGCCTTCTCGCTCAGCGTGCCGCTGCGTTGCACGTCTTGCTCGCCTGGTCCTGGCTAGCATTCATACCTCAGCCGCCGGCCACCCTTTCGCGGCGGTGGTGAACACCCAGACGCTGAGCGCCAACACAGCCACTGCGGCAGATAGCAAAGTCCAGCCCCAGGCGTTGCCCGCCGACATCAGCGCCGCGCCAAGGAAGACCAGCCACAGCACGACCAGCAGCCGCACGATCAGGATGCTGACCCGGACAGGCTGGATGTATTCCCAGGACCGGATAAGGGTGCGCTGGATGCGCGGGCGGGTTCGCAGGGTGGCGCGCGTCGGCCTTGCGGCGGGCGGCCACGACGAGGGAGCCCTGTTGTCAGTCTGTGCGTACATCGAAGCCTCCTGTGGCCTACGGTGTCCGGCCACTCCGAATCACCTATCAAAGTGATATCACTTTGATAGGTGATTCGTCAAGAGCAACCGTAGCAAGGTGCCACAGGGCGGGTACGGACGTGTCCGTGCTGTGCCCGATCAGCTGGTAAGACACGGGCACTCACAGCCACTCAGGCCGTCCGGGCCGAGCAGCTCCACGCCCTCGGCCTGGGCCTGGCCCAGCAGCTGTTCGGCCAGCTCCTCATCCACCGCCGGACGCTGGGCAGGCCGGTAATTAGCTACCCCGGTGCCCGCGCAACCGGGACAATGACCCGGGCGGCCGCCTCACGACGCGCACCCCCTGGCCGGGCACGACCGCTGGCCGGGCACGACCGCCGGGCCGCCGCTGCAGCAAAGACCGTCTCGCACCAGGAGACCTGACGTGGACCTCCCCCGCCGCTTTACCATCCGCGAGAGCAGCCACCGCATCCATAACCCGTTCACCAGCGACAAGCTGGCCACCTTGGGCCAGGCGCTGAGCCCGCCGCCGGGGACGCGGATGCTCGACCTGGCCTGCGGGACCGGCGAGATGCTGTGCACCTGGGCACGCGACCACCAGGTGATCGGGACCGGGATCGACATCAGCACGGTGTTCATCGCCGCCGCCCGCGCCCGGGCGGCCGGGCTGGGAGTGGACGGCCGGGTCAGCTTTGTGCACGGCGACGCGTCGGGCTACGTCGCCGACGCCCCTGTGGGCATCGCCTCGTGCATCGGCGCCACCTGGATCGGCGGCGGTGTACCCGGCACGGTGGAGCTCCTGCGGCACAGCCTGCAGCCCGGCGGCATGATGCTGATCGGCGAGCCATACTGGCGTCAGGAACCTCCCGACCAGGCCACCGTCGAGGGCTGCCA
>JASIGD010000466.1 GCA_030045295.1 Streptosporangiaceae bacterium | reverse complement strand
AACGGACCAGTTCGCCAGGTCGCCGTTGGAGCCGACCTGGTACGCGCCGAGCACGACCGCGTCCAGCCGCCCGGACCGCGCGATCTCGAACGAGGTGACGCTGTCGAAGAACGACGCCCCGTCCCGCACGGTGACGAAGTGGCCGCTGGCGTCGTGCAGGTCCGGGTCGAACGAGGAGCCGCGGACGAACTCGCCGTAATTCAGCATGCCGTTCTCGCTGTGCAGGATGACCGCCCGCCCGCCGAGAAAGTTGGCCACCAGCGCGGGCAGCCCCGCGCCGAGGTTCACCACCGCGCCGTCGGGCAGCAGCGCCGCGACCCGGCGCCCGATCTGCTCCCGGGTCAGCGCCGGCTTGCCGTGGTAGCGGCGGCCAGTGTGGGCGGGCCGGCTCGCCCGCATCGGCAGGTCCCGCGCGTCCAGCTGCGTGGTGCCGGCCACGACGCGGTCGACGAACACCCCCGGCAGGTCCACGTCTTCCGGCGGGATCGCGCCGATCTCGTCCGCCTCGGCGATCGTGACCTTTGCGGCCTTGGCGAAGCTGACGTTGAAGTTGCGGCTGCCGCCGCGGAACTGCAGGTTGCCCATGCGGTCCGCGCGGTGCGCGCGGACGAAGGCGAAGTCGGTGGTGATGGCGCGCTCCAGCACGTATGGCCGGCCCTCGAAGTAGCGGATGTCCTTGCCCGCCGCCAGGCTGGTGCCGAACCCGATGGGCGTATAGAACGCCGGGATGCCGGCCCCTCCGGCCCGCATCCGCTCGACGAGCGTGCCCTGGGGCACCAGCTCGAGCGACATCTGCCCGGCCTGGATCTGGCGTTCCGCCTCCGATACGACGCCAGGCCTGGCCGAGAAGCAGGTCACCAGCCGGCTGATCTGGTGGCTGTCGGCGAGCAGGTGCGCCGTCGGGAAGCCCGGCTGGCCCAGCCCGTTGCAGTAGACCGTGAGCCCGGACGACCCCTTGCCGCGCAGCGCGACGATCAGGCTGGACGGGAACCGGTGCGCGACGCCGAAGCCCGCGATCCCGATAGACGCGCCGTTCCCGATGTCCGCCACCGCCGCCGCGGGCGACGCGACCAGCTTGTGGGTCTCGGTGACCACATCTACGAGAGTGCTGCCGCCCGCGGTCTACGGCAAGGCATCGCCGACCGGGAAAACCGGCGATTGTCCCGTCCTACACTCCCGGGCGCCGCAGCTTGTGCGCTGGTCACGGGCACCAGCCGCCGGCTACTGGTCCTCCGGCCCGGGGGCCGGGCGGTCCTCGGCCGAGGCCTTCACCTCCACGACGCGAGGGCTCTCGTCCGCGCTCGCCCGGGGCGGCCCTTCGCGCTGCGCCTTGCCCAGGGCGATGACGTGGACGTCGATGCCCAGCCCGCCCGCCTCCTTGATAACCCGGTTGACGTTCGAGCCGCCGGCGATCAGCTGCTGCCACCTGCTGCGCTGGCTGGACCCGATCACGATCTGGGTGATCTGATGCTCCTGCGCGAAGCCGGCGATGGCCCGGGCGGGATCGTCGCCTTGTACCTCGTGCCAGCGGGCACCGAGATCGGCGGCCAGCTCCCGCAGTTTGCTGACCGACCGGTCATCTCCCGTGCGCGTGGCGTCGCTGGCGGCGACGTGAACGACGTCGAGCTCTGCCTTGAGCCTGGTGGCCATCCGGGCTGCCCGTCGCATCAGGCCATCGGTGCCCGGCGCGGCGGTGACGGCCACCATGACTCGTTCGCATGTCTCCCAGACGGCGTTCGACTCGTGCCGGCGCAGGTGAGCCAGCAGTTCCTCGTCCGTCTCGTCGGCCAGGAACCGCAGCGCCAGCTCCCGCAGGGCGATCAGGTTGTCGGTGCGGAAGAAGCTGGACAGGGCCAGCGGGACCCGCTCTTTGGGGTAGATGTTGCCGTGCAGCATCCGGCGGCGCAGCTGCTCCGGTGAGGAGTCGATCAGCTCGATCTGGTCCGCCTTGCGTACCACCCAGTCCGGGACGCGTTCCCGGACCCGCGCCCCGGTCATGTGTTCAACCTCGTCGGCGATGCTCTCCAGGTGCTGGATGTTGACCGTGGTGATGACGTCGATCCCCGCGGCGAGGATGTCCAGCACATCCTGCCATCGCTTGGCGTTCTGCCCCGATCCCGGCACGTTGGTGTGGGCCAGCTCGTCGATCAGCGCGACCTGGGGGTGCCGGTCCAGCACCGCGTCGAGGTCCATCTCCTCCAGGATGCTGCCCCGGTAGTCCAACTTCTTGCGCGGGACGACCTCCAGGCCGTCGGTCATTTCCTCGGTCAGCCGCCGGCCGTGAGATTCCACGAATCCGATCACCACGTCGGCGCCCCGGTCCAGGCGCCGGCGCCCCTCGCTGAGCATGGCGTACGTCTTCCCGACGCCGGCCGCCGCGCCCAGGTAGATCCGGAAGCGGCCGGCCGCCTCGACCGCGTCATCGGCGCCCGACGCGTCGCGTTCGGCCTGGTCGCTCACGCGTCCATTCTCGCAGCGGATGGCGGGAGCGGCCGTGAGGAAGTCGCCTGGGGTCAGGGCTTATGCGCATGGGGATTGTTAGGATCCCCGGCAGGCGCAGGTGCAAGGGAGCGGTGATGACCGAGCAGCGGGTCACGGTGATGATCACGGACGGGGTCGCGGACGTCCGCCTGGCCCGTCCGGAAAAGCGCAACGCCCTGGACGGGGCGATGTTCGCGGGCCTGGTCACCGCGGGCGAACGGCTCAAGGCCGAGCCAGGCGTCCGCGCGGTCGTGCTGTCCGGCGAGGGGCCGGACTTCTGCGCCGGCCTGGACTTCGCCTGGTTCCAGGCGATGCGCGGCGGCGAGCGGCTCAGCTTCCAGGTCGACCTGCCCCCCGCGCGCGGGCCGGCGCGGGCCGCCGGGCAGCGCGCCGCGTACGTCTGGACGGAGATTCCCGTCCCGGTCATCGCGGCCGTGACCGGCAATGCGCTCGGCGGCGGCTTGCAGATCGCGCTCGGCGCCGACATCCGCATCGTCGCGCCCGACGCCAGGATGTCCGTCTTGGAGATCAGGTGGGGCCTGGTGCCGGACATGACGGGCACCCAGCTGCTCCCTGAGCTGGTCGGCCGGGACGTCGCCAAGGAGCTGACCTTCTCCGGACGCGTCGTGGGCGGAACCGAGGCGGTGGCACTGGGCCTGGCCACCCGGGCCGATCCTGACCCGCGCCGGGCCGCCCTGGACCTGGCGCGCTCGGTTGCGCGCCGCAACCCCCATGCCATCCGGGCGGCGAAGCGGCTGTTGGACCTGGCGGGCCGCGTGGACCTGGAGACGGGCTTCGCCGCCGAGCAGAAGGAGATCGGCGTCCTCGTCGGCAGCCCGAACCAGGCCGAAGCGGTCGCTGCCGAGTTCGAGAAGCGCGCGCCCCGGTTTACCGAGCCGGACTGACCCCGCGCCAGGATCAGGCCCGCGCCCCGCCGGAAGCAACCGCGGCCGGGCCGCTCACTCCGCCTGCTCGTCGGCGAGGGTGGCCATAATCCCGCCGTCGCCGGTCCCGCTGTCGCCAGCCGCGCCGCCCGCGGCCGGGCTCTCGCCGCTCACGCCGTCGCCAAGATAGGCGGCAACGACGCGCGGGTCCCGGCGGACGGCCTCGGGCGGGCCTTCGGCGATCACGCGGCCGAACTCGAGCACCACCACGCGGTCGCAGATGCCCAGCACCAGGCCCATGTCGTGCTCGATGAGCAGCATCGGCTGGCCCTGGTCGGCCAGGCCGCGCAGGCAGGCGCCGAGCTCCTCGCTCTCCCGCGCGTCCAAGCCGGCGGCGGGCTCGTCCAGGCACAGCAGCCGGGGTTTGGCGGCCAGCGCGCGGGCGACGCCGACCAGCTTGCGCTGGCTCATCGAGAGCTGGGTGGGCATGGCCTCGGCCGCCCAGCCCATGCCGACCAGGCCGAGCGCCTGCTCGCCCGAGCCGTTCCTGGATGCCACCGTGAGGTTCTCCTGCACGTCCAGGTCGTCGAACAGTTCGGTGCTCTGCCAGGTGCGGCCCAGCCCCCGGCGAGCGCGCTCGTAGGGCGGCAGCCCGCCGATCTCCATCCCGGACAGCTCGACGCGGCCGGTATAGCCCACGAAGCCGGAAACGGCGTCCACCAGGGTGGTCTTGCCCGCGCCGTTCGGGCCGATCAGGCCGACCAGCTCGCCCTCGCGGACCTCCAGCGTGACGTCGCTCAGCGCGTGCACACCGCCGAACGCGACGGACAGGCCGGTCACGCGCAGCACGGCGGCGCGGCTGGCGAAATCGGCGCGCGGCGCCTGCGGC
>JASIGD010000052.1 GCA_030045295.1 Streptosporangiaceae bacterium | reverse complement strand
GCCCGGGCTGGCGGGCCCGCGTACCGGGCCGCGCACGCGGCGCTGGCCGAGGCGTGGGGCAGGCCCGCCGTCGACGTCGGCGCCGGCGGCTCGATCCCGTTCGTCACCGCCTACGCCGAGGCCGTGCCGGACGCCGAGATCCTCGTCACCGGGGTGGAAGACCCCGATACCCGCGCGCACGGCGCGAACGAGAGCCTGCACCTCGCGACGTTCGAACGCGCCTGCCTGGCCGAGACGCTGCTGCTGCGCAACCTAGGTCGCTGAGTGCGGCGGCGATGAGTACTGCGCCGCCGTGAACGCGACGACGAGCGGCACGTCCAGCGCGAAGATCACCAGCATCACCAGCACCAGGGCCAGCGGAGCGCCCCGGGTGTGGTCGTAGATGAACGCGAAGCCGATCATCCCGGCCGAGATCACGTAGGCCAGCAGCGCCCACCGGAACACGACAAAGAACCGCGGCCACGCGAACTGCTCGAGCCTGGACAGCAGGAACACGCTGGTCAGGAACAGCGCCGCGCTGATCACGGTCAGGGCGACCGGCACGCCGAGCGGCGGCCTGCGGGGAACGTAGGAGGCCATCAGGATCCCGCCGATGACGACCAGGGCCAGCGAGACGATGGTCAGCGCGGCGACCGGGGGGAACCGCCGGCCGGCCGTCGGCGCCGCCGTGGCGGTCAGGTCGGCGCTCATTGGGTCGCCACCCTGGTCATGATGATGAGCGTCGCGACCTGCATCAGCCCGGTGATCCCCGCGGTGTAGACGAACCGCCTCATCAGCAGGGCGATGACCGCGCCGTCCGGCCGCTGCTTGCGCATCTCGAACAGGACGGCGATGTTGGCCGGCTCGAGCACGCCGAGCGCGATCACGGCCATCACGCCGACGACGCAGAACGAGACGATCAGCCAGGCGTGGTTCGGGTTGGACGGCGCGAGGTTGCCCTCCTTCAGCGCCAGCTGGAACCCGGCCGCGAGCGTCATCAGCACCAGCGTCGGCATGAGCAGGACCATCTTGGGCATGAACCGCGCCGCGAACTCGGCCCGGGCCGGGATGGACAGCCGGCCCAGGATCGGCCCGATGATCAGCCCGACGAACAGGTCGATCGCCGTCCACAGCGCTCCGCCGACCACGTGGCAGAAGGTCAGGGCCCACAGCCAGTTGCCCGCGATCGACACGATGACGAACACCACGACCGCGGCCACGATCGGCAGCCCCCTGAGCGGAACCACCTGGATCCGCGCCCGCGCCGGGCCCGGCGGAGCCTCGACGGTCTCGGCCTGCATCCGCCCGACGTCGGTCATGGAACCCTCCCCACCTTCGCTGTTCCAGAAAATACGCCTGCCGGCGTTTTCCCAGCAACCACCGTCGGCCAGCTTTTCCGGCCGCAAAAACCACGGGCCGTTCGGAAAAAATAAAAAATCTCTTTTTTTATACCGAACGGCCCGTGGTGCGCCCGCTCCGTTCTCGTTCACGCTGGGATTCCCGGCGTCGCCGGACGGGCCGTTGGTCCCGCGGCCAGGTGCCCTTTGCCGCTTTTCGCGTCCCGGGCGGCGGGTGACGCTGAAGGTGGTTGGAGGCAGCCGTGAAGGAAATCCTGGACACCATCCTCGACCCCGGCAGCCAGCCCGCGGATTTCGCCGCGCTCCCGCTGCCGGAGGCGTACCGGGCCGTCACCTTGCACCGGGACGAGGAGCACATGTTCGACGGCCTGGATGCCCGCGACCGGGATCCCCGCCAGTCGCTGCACACCGAGGAGGTGCCCGTCCCCGAACTCGGCCTGGGTGAGGCGCTGATCGCGGTCATGGCCAGCTCGGTCAACTACAACACGGTGTGGAGCTCGATCTTCTCGCCGGTGCCCACCTTCGCGTTCTTGCGCCGCTACGGGCGGCTCTCGCCGCTGACCGCGCGGCACGACCTGCCGTATCACGTGGTCGGCTCGGACCTGGCCGGCGTGGTGCTGCGCACCGGCCCGGGGGTGACCGTGTGGAAGCCGGGCGAGGAAGTCGTGGCGCACTGCCTGTCGGTGGAGCTGGAAAGCGCCGACGGCCACAACGACACGATGCTCGACCCCGAACAGCGCATCTGGGGCTACGAGACCAACTTCGGCGGCCTGGCCGAGCTGGCGCTGGTCAAGACCAACCAGCTGATGCCCAAGCCGAAGCACCTGACCTGGGAGGAGGCCGCGACGCCGGGGCTGGTGAACTCGACCGCGTTCCGGCAGCTGGTCTCGGACAACGGCGCCTCGATGAAGCAGGGTCACAACGTGCTGATCTGGGGGGCCAGCGGCGGCCTGGGCGCGTACGCCACCCAGTACGCGCTGGCCGGCGGGGCGATCCCGATCTGCGTGGTGTCCAGCGAGCACAAGGCGGGACTGTGCCGGTCGATGGGCGCCGAGCTGATCATCAACCGCAGCGCGGAGGGCTACCAGTTCTGGAAGGACGAGAAGACCCAGGACCCCAAGGAGTGGAAGCGCTTCGGGGCCAGGATCCGCGAGCTCACCGGCGGTGAGGACGTCGACATCGTCTTCGAGCACCCCGGCCGGGAGACGTTCGGCGCCTCGGTGTACGTGACGCGCAAGGGCGGCACGATCGTGACCTGCGCCTCGACCTCGGGATTCATGCACGAGTACGACAACCGGTACCTGTGGATGAGCCTCAAGCGCATCATCGGCTCGCACTTCGCCAACTACCGCGAGGCGTGGCAGGCCAACCGCCTGATCGCCAAGGGCATGATCCACCCGACGATGTCGGCGGTCTACCCGCTGGAGCAGACCGGCCAGGCCGCCCTGGACGTGCACCGCAACCTGCACCACGGCAAGGTCGCCGTGCTGTGCCTGGCCCCCCGCCAAGGCCTGGGCGTGCGCGATCACGAGCTGCGCGCCAAGCACCTGGCCCAGATCAACCGGTTCCGGAACGAGTAACCGATGACCGACCGCCCGTGGCTGATGCGGACCTACGCCGGGCACTCCTCCGCCAAGCAGTCCAACGCGCTGTACCGCCGGAACCTGGCCAAGGGGCAGACCGGGCTGTCGGTCGCGTTCGACCTGCCCACCCAGACCGGGTACGACGCCGACCACGCCCTGGCGCGCGGCGAGGTCGGCCGGGTCGGCGTCCCGATCGGCCACCTGGGCGACATGCGCGCGCTGTTCGACGGCATCCCGCTGGAGCAGGCCAACACCTCGATGACCATCAACGCCACCGCGATGTGGCTGCTCGCGCTGTACGTGGTCGCCGCGCAGGAGCACGGCGCGGACGTCGCCGCGCTGGCCGGCACCACGCAGAACGACATCATCAAGGAGTACCTGTCCCGCGG
>JASIGD010000465.1 GCA_030045295.1 Streptosporangiaceae bacterium | reverse complement strand
GGAGGCCCTGGCCGGCCACCTCCACTCCTTCCTCGGCCGTCGGCACCAGTGACAACCAACGGCTAGATGAGCTCGGCCAGCAGGGCCGCGGCACGGGCCGCGCCGTCGGTCTCCACCGGCCGGTAGCTGACCGGCCGCGCGATTTCCTCGGCCATCGCCGCGGCCAAGGCATCGGGCACGGTGTCCGCATAATCCAGGCAGCGTCCGGCGCCGTACTGCGCTAGCCGGTGCCGGACGTGGAAGTTCTGCTCGAAGTGGTGGCGGAGCGGGACGTAGATGAACGGCCGCTGGCTCGCGGTGAGCTCCATCGTGGTGGTCAGGCCGCCCTGCACGACCGCCAGGTCGCAGGCCGCCAGGTGCCGGTACAGGTCGTGCACGTAGCCGCGCACGTCGAGGCCGTCGGCCGCCGGCACCGATCCCGGGTCGATCCGCGGGCCGGTCACCACGATCATCCGCAGCCCGGGGATCAGCTGCTCGGCCGCCGGGAACGCGGCGATTACCCGGCGGATCAGGTCAGTGCCCACGCCGGAACCGCCGACGGTGACGAGGCAGACTTTCTCGTCGGGCCGGTAGCCCAGCCCGGCGCGGAGCGCGTCGCGGTCTTCGAGCGCGCCGGGTGAGATCCCCGAGATGTAGCCGGAGAACTGGTAGTTCTGCTCCACCCAGTCGCGGATCGGCGGCAGTCCCTCCCCGAACGCGTCCGGGACCACGTCGGCCGGGTTGCCGACGAAGATCGCCCGATCGCGCAGGCTCGGGAACCGGGCGATCTGCTCGATCATCTCCGCGTTGTAGTCCGCGGTCAGTGCCCGCTCCGCGGTCCCGCCGTCCGGCATCGGCAGCCAGCCGACGAAATCGGTCAGCCAGGCGTAGGGCGCCCGCTTGAGCTCCGGGTTCTCGTGCAGGAAGTAGTCCACGTCCCAGGCCTCGTCGCCGATCCACAAGTCGAACGGCTCGTCGCAGACCAGGTCGCGGAAGACCATGAAGTTGGCGACCATGATCTCGTCCATGTCCCTGATCGCCTGGAACGCGTGCAGGTCATGCTCGGCGGCCTCGCTCTCGATATGCGCGGACTCGCTGGCCAGGAACGCCGACGCGGGATGGATCCGCTCAGAGCGCCGCTCCAGCAGCTCGGTCACCGGATGCTGCGCCAGCCACTGCACCTGCAGGCCCGGCCTGAGCTTGCGCAGCTCGTCGGCGATGGCCAAGTCACGCCGGGCATGGCCAAGGCCAATCGGCGACGACATGAACAACGCCCGCTTCGGTCGGCCCCGCGCCCTGGTCCAGGTACGAGGGACCGGCGTCGGCGGCCGCGGGCCGACAGACTCGGCGAAACCGCGGATGAGCAGGTTGGTCTGCACCGGGTCGCGCATCGTCGGGGCGTGGCCGCCGTCCCGGATGCTGACCATCTGCCCGCCGGTCCACCGCGCCAGCGCCACGCCGGTCTCGTACGGCACGACCCCGTCCTGGTCGCCGTGCACGATAAGGACCGGGCAGGACACCTTTCGACACGTGGCCTCGGCCTCCGCCGCGGTGGCCGAACCCACACCCAGGCCGGTCAGGAGCAGTGTCTCCGCGGTGGTTTCCAGGCCCCAGGCCAGCCCGTCTTCGCGCTGTTTCGTGGAATGCGGTTCGGTGAACACCTGCGACATGAAGAACTTGACCCAGCCGCGGTAGTCGGCCAGCCAGTAGTGCATGTTGGCCTTGCCCCAGCCTTCGTAGCTTTCCTTCGGCTCAGCGAAGTCCGGCGGGAGCGGCCACGGCAGCGCCGCGCCGATCGCGACCACCCCGGCCGCCCGCTCCGGGTACCAGGCCGCTAGCTGCAGCGCGTGCCGCCCGCCCATCGAGAGGCCGACGATCACGGCGCGGTCGACCCCGGTCGCGTCCAGGACGGCGATCGCGTCGTCCACGTACTCCCGGTCCAGGTACGCCTCCGCGGTCACCGGCCGGTCGGCCCGGCCGTTACCCCGGCCCTCCGCGGTGATGACCCGGAACCGGCGCGCCAGATACGGCACCTGAGCCTTCCACTGCCGGGCATGTACGATCGCCCAGGACGTCAGCAGCAGGATCGTCGGCTCGCCCTCGCCGTACACCTCGTAGCCGACCTTGATGCCGTCGCGCTCGATGAAACCGTCCGCATCGGGATACCTCGCCCGCATGGCCGCCTCCGCTTTGAGGAACGCTGTCTCCCCCCGTTCTATCCGGGTCTATTGCAGTCCGATTGCAACGCCAGTGCAACGGCGCGGCGGACGCTGATCGCAGGAAACCACACGTCCATCAGGAGAGGTACAGCATGGCTATCAACGAAGACAAGCTGAACGAGTTCGTCGGCAAGTTTGTCACCGACCTCGGCGCGACAGTGGCCGCGGGCAATGTGGTGATCGGGCACCAGCTCGGTCTGTACAAGGCCCTGGCGTCCGCGCCGGCCAGCGCGGATGAACTGGCGGAGCGCACCCATACCAACCCGCGTTACGTTGCCGAATGGCTGAGGGGGCAGGCGGCGGGCGGTTACGTGGAGTACGACGCGGCCGCGGATACCTACTCGATGACCGAGGAGCAGGCCTTCGCGCTGACCAACCCCGACGGCGGCCTCTACGCCCCCGGCGCGTTCGTGCTGGCGCTCGGCACGCTGCGGGCCGTGCCGCGGATCACCGAGGCGTTCCGCACCGGCACCGGAATGGGCTGGCACGAGCATGACGAGGACGTGTTCCTCGGTTGCGAGCAGTTCTTCCGGCCCGGCTACATCGGCAACCTTATCCCGTCCTGGATTCCGGCGCTGGACGGCGTGGAAGAGAAACTGCAGGCTGGCGCCAAGGTCGTGGACATCGGGTGCGGACTCGGCGCCTCGACCATCTTGCTCGCCCAGAAGTTCCCGAACTCCCGCTTCAACGGGTCGGACTATCACGAGCACTCGATCGAGTTGGCGCGCAAGCGGGCCGGAGACGCGGGGGTGGCCGACCGGGTGACGTTCGAGGTTGCCACGGCGGGATCCTTCTCCGGGACCGGCTATGACCTCGCCGCCACCTTCGACTGCCTGCACGACATGGGCGACCCGCTGGCAGCGGCCCGGCACATCCGGCAGGCTCTCAAGCCGAACGGCACCTGGCTCGTCGTCGAGCCGCTCGCGGCCGATGAGGTCGCGGGCAACATGAACCCGCTGGGGCGCGTCTACTACAACTTCTCGACGCAGCTGTGCATACCGAACGCGATGTCGCAGCCGGGCGGGTATTCACTCGGCGCGCAGGCCGGCGAGGCCGCGATCAGGCAGGTGGTGACCGAAGCCGGCTTCACCAGGTTCAGGCGCGCCGCAGTGGCGCCCATTAACTTGGTCTACGAGGTACGTCCGTAGGTCGCGGGGTCCCGCCGGACGCGAGCTACCGTCGTTTTTGAGCTATGACGGCCTTGCACCCGCGCAAGGCCGTCAAGCCATGCCATTTCCGGCCGCCGCCTGATGACGGCGACCGGCATCGACTCGCCGGACGTGATTTTCGGCATTGGCTCATCCGTCGGGCGATTGGCGGGCCGCCCACTCGTGGTCGAGGATGGACATCAGAACCTCGTCGTACCAGCGCCCGTCGTGCAGTACCGACTCGCGATGGCGGCCTTCCTCGACGAACCCCGCCTTCTGGTAGGCGCGGATCCCGGCCGGGTTGAACGGAGCGACGCTGAGCTGAATGCGGTGCAGGCCCATCTCGCGGAACCCGTAGCCGACGACGACGCGCATCGCGTCCGTGCCGTAGCCACGACCGATGTACTCGCGGCCGAGGGCGATCCCGAGCGTCGCACACCGGTCCTTGGGGTGCGCGCCCCACAACCCGATGTTGCCGACCAGTACCGGCGGATCATCGAGCGTCTCGATGGCGAAGCCCACGTCGCCCTCCTGGTTCGCGCCCCACTTCGCGATGCGCTCTCTTGCTGCGGCCTCCGACGGCGGGGCCACCCAGCTCGACAGCGTGGTCATGCGTCCGGGATCCATCTCCCACTTCGCCAGAGCGGGCAGGTCGTCATCACGCACGCCGCGCAGTCGCACCCGGTCGCCGACCAGGATCGAGTCGCCGTAGCCGAATGCGCCGGAAACATCGGTGAGTTCGGTCATGTGGCTGATACTGCCGCATGCCAGACCCCGGCGTGACCCCGGTCTCGGCCCCGCGGGCGCGCGCCGCCTCGACACTGGCCGGCGGCCGGCAATAATCCAGCTATGCGTGCCCCTGCCAGGCGCCCGTGAGCCGCCTTGCCGAGCAATCCGGCCGACTGGCCGGCGGCAGCTACCCCGTGCGGTTCACCTACCGGTCCCTGTTCAGCGACATGGACGCGAACCGCCATCTCAATAACGGCACCGTCGGCCGCCTCTTCGAGGAGGGCCGTGCCGATCTCGGTCACCGGGTATTCGCCGCGTCCGGGTCGGCCGCGGCCGCCAACGAGCTGACCTTCCTGCTCGCCACCATCACCATCGAATTCCTTCGTGAAGGGCGGTATCCCGGCTCGGTCGAGGTGGCTACCGCCGTGACGCGCGTCGGCGGCTCGTCCTTCGCGCTGGCCCAGGCGGCCTTCCAGGACGGAGGGTGCGTCGCGCTGGCCGACTGCGTCATGGTGAAAGCCGCAGAAGCTGCCGGCAGCCGGGTTCGGCCGGTCCCGCTTACCGACACCGAACGCGATCGGCTGGCCCGGCTGGCGTTCAGCGGCGGCGATCGGTCCGGATGACCTACCGGAAGGGCACGAGATGATCAGACCTGGCTTGACGCCGTGGCGGGCACCGCTCAGCGCGCATCTCGGCGGTCCGACGTGTTGAGCCCCTCCGGGTCGGGGGTCGTCCCCGCGAACGGGGTGGAGATCGCGTTCGAGACGTCCGGTGACCGCAAGGACCGCCCGCTGCTGATGGTCATGGGCCTCGGCGCGCCGATGCTGGTCTGGCATCCGGACTTGTGCGCGCTGCTGGCCGGACGCGGATTCTTCGTGATCCGCTTCGACAACCGCGACGTCGGGCGTTCCACGCACCTGCGTGACGCGCCCCCGCCGGATCTCAGGGGCGCCGTTACGAGAGGTGACGTCTCGTCCGCCGCGTACACCCTCGACGACATGGCCGAGGACGGGTTCGGCCTGCTCGACGCGCTGGGTCTGGAGTCCGCGCACATCCTGGGCGCATCGTTGGGCGGGATGATCGCCCAGACGATGGCAGCGCGTCATCCCGAGCGGGTACTCAGCCTCACCTCGATCATGTCGACACCGGCGCTGGCGCTCAGCAACTCGAAGCGTGAGGCCGCGGCCACGCTGATTCGGCCGCCGGCAGCCGACCGGGAGGCGGCGATCGCGCAGTCACGCGAGACCGCCCGTATCATCGGCTCGCCGGGCTACCCGCCGGACGACCGATGGCGCGCCGAGCTCGCGGGCCAGATCTGGGATCAGGGTCTGGACCCGGGCGGGGTGATGCGGCAGATGATGGCGATCTACGCCTCGGGTGACCGGACCGAGGCCGTCCGCGGTATCCGGGTACCAACGCTGGTCGTCCACGGCGACAGCGACCCGCTCATCGACGTGGCGGCGGGCCGGCGTACCGCGGAGCTCGTCCCAGACGCCGAGCTGCTCATCATCCCCGGCATGGGACACGATCTGCCGCGGCCGGTGTGGCCCGCGCTGGCGGATGCTCTCTGCGCGCTCGCCGAGCGGGCGGAGCGCCGCTGACCCGACCCGCCCGCTGCCCTTCCGGTCGAGCCGGGCCCGGCATGGCGCCGCCCTGATAGCTGGACCGACGGGGCAGCGGCGGTGTCGCGGCCTTGTCGTGGGACCCTATTACGGTGCTCGACGACGACGCGGTCACCGACGCGGCGCGGCGCCTGCTGGCGGCGGAGCGCGCTCGCGAACCGATCCGTCAGCTGTCCCTCCAGTACCCGGAGATGACGGTCGAGGACGCCTACCGCGTACAGCGCGCGCTGGTCGCGCTCAAGATCGCGGAGGGCCGCACGATCAAGGCCCGTAAGATCGGCCTGACCTCGCGCGCCATGCAGCAGGCAGTATCGATCAGCGAACCGGATTACGGCGTCATCTTCGACGATATGTTCTTCGATGACGGCGGGACCGTACCGGTCGGCAGGTTCATCCGCCCTCGCGTCGAAGTCGAGCTTGCGTTCGTCCTGGACCAGCCGCTGAAGGGACCCGGGGTGACCGCGCTCGACGTCCTGGACGCGACCCGGTGGGTGACGCCGGCGCTGGAGATCCTCGACGCACGGGTGCAGATGAGCGATCCGGAGACCGGCCACCTGCGCACCATCGTCGACACGATCTCGGACAACGCCGCTGATGCCGGGATTGTGGTCGGCGGGCGCGCGGTTCGTCCCGACGCCTGCGACCTGCGCCGGATCTCTGCCCTGCTTTATGTGAACGAGGCGATTGAGGAGACGGGAGTGGCGGCGGGAGTACTCGGGAATCCCGCCAACGGCGTCGCCTGGCTCGCGAACCGGCTCGCGCCGTATGACGAGTTCCTGCCCTCCGG
>JASIGD010000051.1 GCA_030045295.1 Streptosporangiaceae bacterium | reverse complement strand
GGAGCGCCCGGGCCGGAAATCAGCACGGCGACGATGCGGCGGGCGTGGGCCGGGCCTATGCCGTCGTGCAAGCGCAGCAGCCGGAACCAGGCCAGGTCGTCGGCGGGGTTGGCGAGGATCCGCGCGGCGGCGAGGAAGTCCTTGACGTGGGCGGTGTCGGTGAACCGCAGCCCGCCGAATTTCACGTACGGGATCTTGCGCGCGCTAAGTTCGATTTCCAGGATGTCGCTGTGGTGCGCGGCACGGACGAGCACCGCCTGATCCCGCAGCGCGGCGCCGTCCTCGCAGCAGTTCAGGACCCGGGCGCAGATCTCCCGCGCCTGGGTGGCCTCGTCGTGGCAGCGGATCAGCAGCGGCGGCAGGCCGGCGCCGCGGTCGCCGGTCAGCGTCAGGTCCAGGCCCGCCGTCGACGGGCGGATGAGGTTCGCCAGGTCCAGCACGCCCTGCCGGGACCGGTAGTTCCGGTCCAGGCGGACGATATCCAGGCCCGGGTAGTCGGCTGCGAGCTGCCGCAGGTGCGCCGGGTCGGCGCCGCGGAAGCCGTAGATGGCCTGCGCGTCGTCGCCGACGCAGGTCAGCTGCTGGCCGTCCGGCTGCAGCAGCCGCACGATGCTGGCCTGGAGCGTGTTGACGTCCTGGTACTCGTCGACCAGGACCGCGTCAAACATGCCTCGCAGGACCGGCCCGGCCGCCGGGTCCGCCAGCGCCGCCTGCCACAACAGCAGCAGGTCGTCGAAGTCCAGGAAATGACGCGCGCGCTTGACCGCGCCGTAGCCGCGGAACAGGTCCGCCAGCTGGCCGGTGAACGGGACGCACCAGGGAAAACTGGCGGTGACCACTTCGCTGACCGGCCGCCCGGTATTGACGCACCGGGTATAGATGTCCGCGCAGGCCACCGCCCGAGGTGCCCGCTGGCCGCCGTCAGCCAGGCCGTGGTCGGGGCGCAGCGTGTCCAGGATGTCGGCGGTATCGGCCTGGTCGAGGATGGTGAACTGCGGCGGCAGCGAGAACGACTCCGCATGCTGGCGAATTATCTTGTGCGCGATGGCGTGGAACGTCCCGCCGCAGATCCGCTCCGACCCGCCGACCGACCCGTTCCCGGCGGCCGCGGCGCGGGCGAGCATGTCGGCGGCGGCGCGGCGGGTGAAGGTCAGCAGCAAGATCCGGCTGGCCGGCACGCCTTGGCAGGCCCGCAGCCAGGCCGCCCGCGCGACCAGCGTCCGGGTCTTGCCGGTGCCCGCCCCGGCCAGCACGAGCAGCGGGCCGCCCGGGTGGGTCACTGCCCTCCGCTGCTGCTCGTTCAGCCCGTCCAGGATGTCGCCTTGATCGAACATGCTTCTGAACATAATCAGGCCCGCTGGCCGAAGCGGTACGCCGCGCCGGCGCGGATCGCGGTGACACGGCGCGACGCCCGAACACGCCTACTTGGGCGGCCGGCCTTGCGGTGGGCGGAAGGGCGAGATCGGCTCCAGGGCGAACATTCGCGGGCCTGACCACAAGGCCGGCACGGCGTCGATCAGGTCGGCCAGCGCGTAGGCGGCGCTCTCGTAGTTGACCCGCCAGCCGACAAAGTCCGGCCAGGCTTCCTCCGGTTCGCGCTCGACCGGGAAGTCGACCTTGCGCATCCGGGCTACCGCGTCGAGGAACTCCTCGTAGGTCAGGGTGATCCCGGCGCTGGGGTCGGGTTCCTCGGGCACGTCGATGCCCATGGCCCGGGCGACCCGGCTGAAACACAGGAATCCGCTGCGCAGGCACAGGCGCGCCGGAACCGTCGGCGCGGACTTGGGGGACAGCACCAGGAACAGCGCGGCCGAGTCCAGCACCGCGAGCAGCCCGGTCACCCAGGACGACAACGGCGCGGGCGAACGGAACCGGACCAGCGGCAAGTAGGTGGTGTGGCTCTCGCCTACGTCTGCGGCCCAGCGCTCCCACTGGGCGTACAGGTCGGGCATCGTATCGAGGCTCGAGACGCCGGAACCCAGCGCGTAGTGGGTGCGGGCCAGCAGCTCCGGACCCCAGGACGGGACGCCGGCCCTCGCGTTCAGCAGCGCCACCTCGGTCTCCCTGCGGTTGAACGCCGAGTACAGGGTCGGCAGGTAGGCGATCTGCAGGGTGACGATCACCAGGCCGGTCCCCGCGGCCAGAAACACGATCACCGCCGGCACCGCCCCGGGTGGCTCCGCGAAGCCCAGGGTGAAGATCGAGGACCCGGCGTCGGTGAACGCGCCCGCCACGCCGCGGGCGGCGAACGGCCAGAGCAGGAACGCGAATCCGACAAAGACGACCCCGAGCCAGACGGCCAGCTGGGTCAGCAAGATCGCCGCCGCCTGCGTGGCGAGCACCCGGTCAAGCCGCTGGTAGGCGACCAGGGGAGTAAGCCGCTTGTAGTCGATAATCTTGCCCGCCACGCGGTAGGTCCCCACCACGAACCGGTCCACCGTCCGGGTCAGCCGGCTGCTGACCGAACGCGACACGATCAACGTCCCGATGACGCTGGACCACACCGCGAGCACCAGAAAACCGCCGACCACCGCAACCACCACGCGGGCCGCCATCGGCACCACCATGGGTTCTCCTCCACGTCGCTCGTTATGCCGAACCTACCGAGGACCCGCGTTGAGCGCATGGTCGCGGCCTCGATAGCCTGCAAGCCATGGTCTCAGCCTGGCCGGATGCCTCCTACGACCGGTGGCGCGCGACGTGCGACACGCTGCACGCCCACACTCAGGTGCTGGGCAAGCTGGCGGTCAAGCTCGCCCCGCCCGAGCCGCAACTGCAGCATGCGGCGCTGCGGCTGACCGCGCGCGGCTGGGAGACGGCGCCGCTGCCCGCCCCCGACGGTTCGGGCGCGCTGGTGGTCGCGCTGGACCTGCGGCGGCACGAGGCGGTGGCCGAGCACAGCGCCGGGCGGGCCGAGCGTGTTGCGCTGACCCCGCACCGGCCGGTCGGCGAGGTGACCAGGCAGGTGCTGGCCGCGGTCCAGGCCCTGGGCGGCCCGGTGCAGATCGACCCGGCGCCGCAGGAAGTTCCCTGGAGCGTGCCGCTGGACCAGGACGAGGAGCACGCCCATTACGACCCGGACGAGGTGGCCAGCTATTTCGCCGCGGCGACCCAGGCCGCGCTGGTGCTGGCCGCGTACCGCGCGCCGTACCGCGGACGCTCGACGCCAGTCAACGCGTGGTGGGGCTCATTCGACCTGGCGGTAAGCCTGTTCTCCGGGTCGTCGGCGGTTCCTCCCTCGGAGGACTTCATCATGCGCAACGCGATGGACGCGCAAGAGGTCGCGGTCGGCTGGTGGCCCGGTGACGCCCGCTACGGTCGTGCCGCGTTCTACGCCTACGCGTACCCAGCCCAACCCGGTTTCGCCGGCCAGACCCTGTCTCCGCCCGCCGCGCGCTGGGACTCAGGCCTGGGCGAGTACATCCTGGACTGGGACGACATCCGCTCGGGTCCTGATCCGCGGGCAGCGGCGGTGGAATTTGCCCGGTCGGCCTTCCGGCACGCCTGCGCGACGTGCGGCTGGGACATGACGCTCGCCGCGAGCGCTGAGGGAAAGCCGCCGCCGGTCCGGTAACGGGCTTACCGCCGGCGTGATGCGGCGCCGATCGCGGCTGACCGTCGGATGCCGGGGAGATTCATGAATCCGAACGGCAGCGGTGCGGGTTCTCGGCCTGGTGCGTGCCACGGGACGGTTCGGCGGGGTGGTGTGGCTTCACAGCCGGATGACGGCTTTGCCGCGGAGGCCGCCGGTGCGGAGTCGTTCGAGTATCTGCCCGGCCTCGTCCAGTCCTGCGACTGAGCCGATGCGCGCGGTGATCGTGCCGTCTGCGAGCATCCGCACCACCGTGTCCAGTCCTGGCCGCGATAGCAGCGGATTGGCGCTGGACGCGTGGTTGTGCGCGGTGATGTGGCGCTCGGCGAACCACGCCTCGTCCGCGGCGAAGATCGTCGAGACCAGGGTGCCTCCGGGCCTGAGGATTTCCGCGTCGCGGCGGATCGCGTCCGGGCCGTTGACCAGGTCCAGGACCGCATCGACGCCGCCCGGGTGCGCCGTGCGCAGCGCGTCGATCACGTCGGCGGCTTGGCTGTCGTACACTTCTGCGGCGCCCAGCCGGCGAGCCTCGTCGGCGTCCCCGCGGACGGTGGCGATGACGTGGACGCCGCGAGAGACGGCCATCTGCACCGCGTAGCCGCCGACCCCGCCGGTCGCGCCCATCACCACCAGCCGCTGGCCCGCGGTGACATCCAGCAGCTGCAGCGTTCTCAGCGCCGTTACCGCGCTGGTGGGCAGGGCCGCGGCCTGCTCGTCAGGGATGCCGTCGGGGATGACGGCCAGCGGCTCCAGCCGCGCGGCCGGCGCGACCGCGGTGTACTCGGCGTACGAACCATGCGTGCGGGCGACGCCGAAAACGCGCTCGCCGACCTTGAGGTCGCCCGCCCCGGCCGGGGCACGTTCGATCACGCCAGCGAAATCCACGCCTACCACGAAGGGATAGGCTGAGCTGGCGGTCAGGCGTCCGAGCAGGTTGTTGTCGAGCGGATTGACCCCCGCGTACCTCACGCGAATGAGGAACGCGCCGTCCGCCGCGGGAACCGGCAGGTTGTGGAGCCCGGGAGCCGCACCGAACCTCAGCACCGCGAATGCGCGCATTTCTCGCTCCTTCCGTGGCACCTCCGGGCTGACCTTGACGCGCGGCCGAGATGTTTCAGTCCGAGGGCACCTGGGACTACGTAAAAGACAGGCCGTACGCTACCGGTAGCGCCAGGTCTTGACCGAAGCCGACAGTTGGAGGAAGACCGCCATGCCCGTGCAGACCTTGGACGACATTCGTGCTCTCGGCCAGCAGCTGCGGGTCGACTCGATCCGCTGCAGCACCTCGGCCGGATCCGGCCACCCCACTTCGAGCATGTCGGCCGCCGACTTGATGGCGGTCCTGCTGGTCCGGCACTTCCGCTACGACTGGCAGCGGCCGGATGACCCGGCCAACGATCACCTCATCTTCTCCAAGGGGCACGCGTCCCCGCTGCTCTACTCGATGTTCAAGGCAGCGGGCGTCATCTCGGACGATGAGCTGATGACCGGGTACCGGCGGTTCGGCTCGCGGCTGGAGGGCCATCCCACTCCGCTGCTGCCGTGGGTCGACGTCGCCACCGGGTCGCTCGGTCAGGGGCTGCCCGACGGCGTCGGCGTCGCCCTGGCCGGCCGGTACCTGGACGAGCTGCCGTACCGCGTCTGGGTGCTCTGCGGTGATAGCGAGATGGCCGAAGGATCGATGTGGGAGGCGTTCGACAAGGCCGCCCATTACGAGCTGAAAAACCTGACCGCGATCGTCGACGTGAACCGGCTCGGCCAGCGCGGCCCGACCGAATTGGGCTGGGACCTGGACGCCTACGCCAGGCGGGTTGAGGCGTTCGGCTGCCACGCCATCGTCATCGACGGGCACGACGTCGGCGAGATCGACAAGGCGTTCGCCCACGCGTCCGGCGCGGACCGGCCCACCGTGATCCTGGCCCGGACCCTCAAGGGCCGCGGGTTCGACGAGGTCGAGGACGCCGAAGGCTGGCACGGCAGGCCGCTGCCCGCCGACATGGCCGAACGGGCCATCATCGAGCTCGGCGGGGAACGCCACCTCACGATCAGCGGGCTACGCCCGGAGAACGGATCGGTCCGCACCCGGCCCAGCGGCGAGGTGACCCTGCCCCGCTACGAGCTGGGCGACAAGGTCGCCACCCGGCTGGCGTTCGGCCAAGCACTGGCCGCGGTCGGGGTCCGTTCCGACGTAGTCGGCTTGGACGGGGAGGTGGGCAACTCCACCCACATGGAGGAGTTCGCCAAGGCGCATGGCGAACGGTACTTCGAGATGTTCATCGCCGAGCAGCAGCTGGTCGCGGCCGCGGTCGGCATGTCGGTCCGCGGGTACGTCCCCTTCGCGGCCACGTTCGCCGCCTTCTTCACGCGCGCCTACGACTTCATACGGATGTTGGCCATCTCCCAGGCCAACATCCGCCTGTGCGGCTCCCACGCGGGTACGGAGATCGGCGCGGACGGCCCGTCGCAGATGGCCCTGGAGGACCTGGCGATGATGCGGGCCGTGCACGGCTCCACCGTCCTGTATCCGAGCGACGCGACGAGCACGGCCTACCTGGTACAGGAGATGGCCGAGCGCAGCGGCGTCGTTTTCATGCGCACCACCCGCGGCGCGTACCCGGTGCTGTACGCGCCGGACGAGGCCTTCCCGATCGGCGGCGCCAAGGTCGTCCGCTCCAGCTCCGACGACCAAGTGACGCTGATCGGGGCCGGGGTGACGTTGCACAACTGCCTGGCCGCGGCCGATCAGCT
>JASIGD010000050.1 GCA_030045295.1 Streptosporangiaceae bacterium | reverse complement strand
GGCGCAGGCTAGCGGACTCGCCGCGGCAGGTCAGGCTGCTCGAGGACAGGCTGCACGAGACCGAGTCCAGCCTCACCGGGGTCACCACCCAGAACGAGCGGCTGGCGGCTACGTTGCGCGAGGCGCGCGACCAGATCGTCGCGCTGAAGGAAGAAGTGGACCGGCTGGCGCAGCCGCCGTCCGGGTTCGGCGTCTTCCTGAACGCGTGCGACGACGAGACGGCGGACGTCTTCACCGGCGGCCGCAAGATGCGCGTGAACGTGTCGCCGAACGTCGAGCTCAGCGAGCTGCGCCCGGGCCAGGAAGTGGTGCTGAACGAGGCGCTGAACGTCGTCATCGCCCAGGGTTACGAGAAGGTGGGCGAGGTCGTCATGCTCAAGGAGTTGCTCGCCGACGGCGAGCGCGCGCTGGTCATCTCCCAGGCGGACGACGAGCGCGTGGTCCGGCTGGCCGAGCCGCTGCTGAAGGAGACGCTGCGGGCCGGCGATTCGGTCCTGCTCGAGCCGCGTTCGGGCTACGTGTACGAGCGGATCCCCAAGGCCGAGGTGGAAGAGCTGATCCTGGAAGAGGTGCCGGACATCTCCTATTCCGACATCGGCGGCCTGGCCGCGCAGATCGAGCAGATCAGGGACGCGATCGAGTTGCCGTACCTGCACGCCGACCTGTTCCGGGAGCATCAGCTGAAGCCGCCGAAGGGCGTCCTGCTGTACGGCCCGCCCGGCTGCGGGAAGACGCTGATCGCCAAGGCGGTGGCCAATTCGCTGGCCAAGCAGGTGGCGGCGAAGACCGCGCAGGCGGACGGGACCCCTGAGGGCAAGAGCTTCTTCCTCAACATCAAGGGCCCGGAGCTGCTGAACAAGTACGTGGGCGAGACCGAGCGGCATATCAGGCTGGTCTTTCAGCGGGCCAGGGAGAAGGCCAGCGAGGGCCAGCCGGTCATCGTGTTCTTCGATGAGATGGACTCGATCTTCCGCACCCGCGGTTCGGGGGTCTCCAGCGACGTGGAGAACACGATCGTGCCGCAGCTGCTCTCGGAGATCGACGGGGTCGAGGGCCTGGAGAACGTGATCGTCATCGGCGCCTCCAACCGCGAGGACATGATCGACCCCGCGATCCTGCGGCCCGGCCGGCTCGACGTCAAGATCAAGATCGAGCGTCCGGACGCCGAGGCGGCCAAGGACATCTTCTCCAAGTACGTGCTCAGGGAACTGCCGCTGCACGCCGACGACATGGCCGAGCACGGCGGCTCGGAGCAGGCCACCGTGGCGGCCATGATCCAGCGCACGGTCGAGCGCATGTACACCGAGTCCGAGGAGAACAGGTTCCTCGAGGTCACCTACGCCAACGGCGACAAGGAAGTGCTGTACTTCAAGGATTTCAACTCCGGCGCGATGATCGAGAACATCGTGTCCCGGGCAAAGAAGATGGCCATCAAGGAGTTCCTGGAGACCGGCCAGAAGGGCCTGCGGGTCAGCCACCTGCTGGCCGCCTGCGTGGACGAGTTCAGCGAGAACGAGGACCTGCCGAACACCACCAACCCCGACGACTGGGCGCGCATCTCCGGCAAGAAGGGCGAGCGCATCGTCTACATCAGGACCCTGGTCTCCGGCAAGACCGGTACCGAGGCGGGCCGCTCGATTGATACCGTGGCGAACACCGGGCAGTATCTCTGATGGCCGTTCGCGTCGAGGCCTCGCGGGGTGCAGCGGGGTCGTCCCCCGTTGGCGAACAGAGTGTGTCAGCGTGCCGGCTTCGCCGGCAACGGCATTAGGCTGCTTGGCATGAGCGTTCTGCGCGTGATGGGCACAGAGACCGAGTACGGCATCTCCGTGCCCGGGCAGCCAGGTGCTAACTCGATGGTGACCTCATCGCAGATCGTCAACGCCTACCAGGCGGCCACGGCGGCCAAGGCCCGGCGGGCCCGCTGGGACTTCGAGGAGGAGAACCCGCTCCGGGACGCCCGGGGGTTCGACCTCACCCGCGAGGCCGCGGACTCCTCCCAGCTCACCGACGAGGACCTGGGCCTGGCCAACGTCATCTTGACCAACGGCGGGCGGCTGTACGTCGACCACGCGCACCCGGAGTACTCCTCGCCCGAATGCACGAACCCGCTGTCCGTGGTGATCTGGGACAAGGCGGGCGAGCGGGTGATGGCCGAGGCCGCGGCCAAGGCCGCGACCGTGCCGGGCAGCGCGCCCATCCAGCTCTACAAGAACAACACCGACAACAAGGGCGCCTCCTACGGCTCGCACGAGAACTACCTGATGCGGCGGGCCACGCCGTTCGCCGACATCGTCAAGTACCTGGTCCCGTTCTTCGTCTCGCGCCAGGTGATCTGCGGGGCCGGACGGGTCGGCATCGGCGCCGACGGCCGGGGCGCCGGCTTCCAGATCAGCCAGCGGGCCGACTTCTTCGAGGTCGAGGTCGGCCTGGAGACCACCCTGAAACGGCCGATCATCAACACCAGGGACGAGCCGCACGCCGACCCGGAGAAGTACCGGCGGCTGCACGTGATCCTCGGCGACGCCAACATGTCCGAGGTGTGCACCTACCTCAAGCTCGGCACGACCTCGCTGGTCCTGGCGATGATCGAGGACAAGTTCCTCGGCACCGACCTGTCCGTCGACGCCCCGGTCGCCGAATTGCGCGCGATCTCGCACGACCCGGCCTGCCGCCGCCTGGTCACGCTCAAGGACGGCAGGAAGATGACTGCCGTGCAGCTGCAGTCGGAATACCTAGAGCTTGCGCGCAAGTACACCGAGGACCGGTACGGGGACGACGTCGACGACATCACCGCCGACGTCCTCGACCGGTGGGAGTCCGTGCTGAACCGGCTGGCCGAGGACCCGATGCTGCTGGCCAGGGAGCTGGACTGGGTCGCCAAGCTCGAGCTCCTCGAGGGGTACCGGTCCAGGGACTCGCTGAGCTGGGATCATCCGCGGCTGCAGCTCGTCGACCTGCAGTACTCCGACGTGCGGCTGGACCGCGGCCTGTACAACCGGCTGGCGGCCCGCGGCCGGATGGTGCAACTGACCGACGACGCGACCGTGGACGAGGCGGTCGAGAACCCGCCGGAAGATACCAGGGCCTATTTCCGCGGCCGCTGCCTGCGGCAGTACCCCGAATCCGTGGCCGCCGCCTCATGGGACTCGGTCATCTTCGACATCCCGGGCCGCGAGTCGCTGCAGCGTGTCCCCACGCTCGAGCCGCTGCGGGGGACCAGGGCGCACGTGGGCGAGCTACTGGACCGCTGCCGTACCGCGGCCGAGCTGGTCGCCGCCCTGACCGGCCAGGAGTAGCGCCGGCCAGGAGCAGGCCAGGCGGGACCGCCGGAATGAGCCTGGGTTGCGTGATCGCGAGTTCGTACCGATTTGCACCCGGCGAGATTGGACAGGACTCCCACGGGTGACGATAGCGTTGGGACTGACGGAGGTACCGACATGGCAACATCGAAGGACACAGGCGGTCAGCGGCAGACCACCCGGCGCGCCGAGGAGACCGAGCAGGCCGAGCCTGATACCACCGAGGAGGTCAGGGAGCGGCACGAGAAGCTCTCCGACGACGTCGACGCGATACTCGATGAGATCGACGAGGTGCTCGAGGAAAACGCCGAGGAGTTCGTCCGGTCGTACGTGCAGAAGGGCGGCCAGTGAGCGCGATCCAGGACCGGCTGGCGAGCAGTGGCCCCTTCGGGCCGGTGCGATCGGCCGTCTGGATGGCGCGCACGTCCGGAGCACGCGCGAGGGCCGCGGCCGGTTCGCCGTAGGCGGACGCGCTGGCGCCTTGCGCGTGCTGCTGCGCCCCGCCGCGGCAGTAGGGTCTGTTGAGGGGCAAGATGCTGGTCCGGGGAACGAACCATGAACCCCGGGAGGCCCCGAATGTGCCGACAACGTCGGGAGGAGGTTCGCGTGGGCTCTTATTTCGACGGCAGCCAGTCCGGCCCGTTCGCCGGGGGACAGGGGGATTCCGGGCGCCCGCCGGGTTCATGGGGGCGGCCCGCGGCGAGCTTGATGGACCTGCAGACCTCATCGTTCGCCGACGTCCTCGCCGCGTACTCGCCGGGGCTGCTGCCCGGCCGGGGGTCTGCCCGCAGCGCGGACGATGCGCCCGGCCAGGCCATACGTGACCTGCCGCACGCCACCACGATCGTCGCCGCGACCTGCGACCACGGGGTTGTGCTGGCGGGTGACCGCCGGGCCACCGCCGGGAGCCTGATCGCGAAGCGCGACGTCGAGAAGGTTTTCCGCAGCGATGAGTATTCGGCCGTCGGGTACGCCGGCACGGGCAGCGTGGGCTTGGAGTTCGTCCGCCTGTTCCAGGTCGAGCTTGAGCACTACGAGAAGATGGAGGGCCGTTCGCTGTCCCTGGAGGGCAAGGCGAACAGGCTTGCCTGGATGATCAGGGGGAACCTGGCCGCGGCGATGCAGGGCCTGGTGGTCGTGCCGCTTTTCACGGGCTACGACGACGAGACCGGGCGCGGCAGGATCTTCAGCTATGACGTGGCCGGAGGCCCTTACGAGGAGCACCGGTTCCACTCCATCGGGTCGGGGTCGGTGTTCGCCCGGGGGTCGCTGAAGAAGCTGTACTTCGATGACATGCCGGTTCGCGATGCGGTCCTGGCCTGCGTGCAGGCGCTCTACGACGCGGCTGACGACGACGCGGCGACCGGCGGCCCGGACCTGACCAGGGGCATCTTCCCGGTCGTCGCCACCGTGACAGGCGATGGCTACCGCAAGCTACCCGAAGCCGAGGCCGAGGAATACGCTCAGCAGGTCGTGCAGGAACGAATGGCCGAGCCAGACGGCCCGCAAGCCCCGCTGCGGTCTGCCCGGCCAGCCCCGTAACCCCCGGACCCATCCCGTCTCGTCCCGACCAACGTAAAGGAAGCGTTCGCGGTGTCTATGCCGTTCGGTTATGTCTCACCCGCACAGGTCATGCGGGACAAGGCCGAGTATGCGCGGCAGGGCATCGCGCGCGGCCGTAGCTGCGTCACCCTCCAGTACGCAGGGGGAATCCTGTTGGTGGCGCCCAACCCGTCAAGCGCGCTGCACAAGATCAGCGAGATGTACGACAGGATCGCGTTCGCCGCCGTCGGCAGGTACAACGAGTACGAGAACCTGCGCAAGGCCGGGGTCACCTACGCCGACATCACGGGCTATCAGTTCGACCGGCACGACGTCACGGCGCGCGGCATCGCCAACTGGTACGCGCAGACCCTCGGCACGATCTTCACCGACCAGCTGAAGCCGTTCGAGGTGGAGATCGTCGTCGCCGAGGTGGGCGAGCGGCCCGAGGACGACCAGATCTACCGGATCACGTTCGACGGCTCGGTGACCGACGAGCCGGGCTTCGTGGCCTTCGGCGGGGAGGCGGACCGCGTGTCCGCGGCCCTGAAGGACCGGTACACCACGGGCATGTCGCTCACCGAGGCGTTCACCGCCGCCCTGGCCGCGCTATCCGCTCCGGGCAACGGGGAGCGCAACGGCAACGACGTGCCCGCCCCGCAGCTGGAGGTCGCGATCCTGGACAGGACCCGCGACCACCGGGCCTTCCGCCGCATCCGGGCGGCCCGGCTCGAGGAGCTCATCAGCGAAAGCCGCTCGGCCGACGCGAAAGCCTCCCAAGAAGCCCCGCCCGGCCCC
>JASIGD010000464.1 GCA_030045295.1 Streptosporangiaceae bacterium | reverse complement strand
CCGGTCGGCTGGATGATGTTGAACAAGATCACCAGTGTGAGCGTGAACGCGGCCTGCCCCCCAGCGAACGAGATGACCGCCGGAGCGACCCCGGCGAGAAAGACCGCCAGCGGCAGCAGGAACCACAGCAGCGTGGTGTTCGAGCCGATCCCCACGAGCAGGGCCGCGCCGGCGATGAAACCCGCTCCCGTGCCGAGCACGGCGCGAATGGCGTCCTGCCCGGTGTTCAGCGCATTCGAGCGCAGCACCGACAGCGCGCCGAGGACCACCCAGAAGGAGTGCTGGACCCCGGTCAGTCTCGCGACGAGCACCGCCAGCCCAAGCCCGGCGGCGCCACGCAAGCTGTTGTGCAACCAGACCGAGTGCGGTTCGAAGTAGGACGTGATCCGCTCCCGCGCGGCAGACAGCGTCCCTGGCACACCCTCGGGCTGGCGGCCGAGCCACCGCTCCTGCCAGCTCCGTCGCTCGGCGGCCGCGGTCAGCTCTACGTTGCGCGCGATCAGCGAGACCGCGTAGCTCAGCTCCTCCGCACGGAAGGTGGGGTCAAGGGAGGTGATGAACTCGCTGACCGGCTCCCCGTCCGCGGCCGGGTCGCTGGCCGCGGCCGGGTCGCTGGCCGACCGCAGGGGGTGGACCGGCAGGTCCTCCGTCACGCCTTCCTGCATTTTCGCGTGCGCGGCAGCCAGTTCGGCCAGCGCGGCGTCGAGCTCATTGCTGCTCCCGCCCCTGGCGTCGAGGAGATCCGCGGAGCGGTCGAGGACCGCGGCCGCGGCCTCCTTGACCCTCAGCGCTGCGCGGCTGGCGCCGCCGAGGTTAAGCCCAGGCTGAATGACGATGCTGTTCAGCCAGTTCAGCTCGTCTACCAGGCGCACGGTCGTCCTGGCGGGAGTGCTCAACCCGGTTGGGCGGTAGGGCGTCGCCAGGAAGGCACCGCGCAGGGCCTGGACTGCCTGGTCCGCCTGCGCAGCCGCGTGATCGCGATCCAGCGCAAACTGTTCGTCCATGCCGCTGAGCAGGTACGCGATACCCGCACGCAGCCGGGCGGCCAGCGCCCGGCAGGCGGCGGCCGCGGCACCACGCAGCCGGTTGCGCACTGGCGCGGGCCACAACAGCGCCGTCGCCACCAGCGCGGTGCCTCCGGCCATCCCCCAGCCGGCCAGCCGGTCGGGCACCGCCGACGCCGGAGCGGCCAGCGACACCGGCAAGATGAACGCCAGCAGCAGCGCCGTGGTCGCCCCGGCCAGCACCGAGCTGACCACGCCGGCAAAGATCACGCCGAACCCCACCACCGCCATCGCGACGGCCGCGAGCCACGCGGTCTGCGAGGCCAGCGTGGCCAGGCAGACGAACACCCCGCCGGTCACGGCGAGCGCTGCCTGCGCCTGGAGCCGTTCGGCCATGGGGCCGCCGAAGTCGACCAGCAGCAGCATCGCGAAAGACCCGAACGCCGCGAACGTCGCCACCTGCGGGTTGCCGATGACCTTGTCGCCCACGGCGAACATGGCCGGCATGATGATCGCTGCCCGGGTGGCACGACGCAGCGCGGTGAAACCGCGATCGCGCTGGCCAAGCCACCGCAGCGGGTGCGAGTGCGCCAGCCGCGTACCCGGCATGTGCAACAGCCCGCCCTCCATATCTAAGCAGTACCATCCTTGGCCACCAGCGCGCCCAGAGCAACAGCAGGAATCCTGGAGGGCTAGTTTCCGGCAGGCGCCGCGGCATGTACCTGCGCCACGTGTTCAGTAGCGTGATGCCAGCCTGGGTTGTTGACTGGTGATATGACTGAGCTTCCCCTGGTGCGGGCTGCACGGATCCCGGTGACAGACACCTACCACGGCGTCGACGTCACCGAGGATTACCGGTGGCTGGAGAACGCCCTCTCCGAGGAGACGATCGCCTGGACGAAGGCTCAGCAACAGCGCACCCGTGCCTACTTTGACGGGATCCCCTGGCGAGACGCGCTGCGAACCCGTGTCGAGCAGCTGCTGAAGGCCCACAGGACAACGTACAAGCGGCTCCTGTCCGGCGGAAACACCTTCTTCGCGCTGCTGCTGCTGGAGTCCACGGGCCACCTGGCCGGGTCACTCGACCAGTCCATCGAGGAGACAACAGACCGGCACGCTTTCCTCTTCGACCAGCTAGGCCTCGGTTACCGCCGCGTCGCCCCTGCCTGACCGGTTCGGTAGCCGAACTGGTCACTCACGCGGCATCCGCTGATTCGGATCGGCGGACGTCGGCACGCCCAGCGACCCCGATCTGAGCGCCTCGGCCAGTCGGATCCGAACAGCAGGCGGTCGGGTCCGGACACGATCTGACCGAGCCCGGTCGGCACGCCACGTTCGCCGTCTCAGGCCCGGAGCAAGAAGAGCCATCTGCGGACAAAGAGCTGCCAGCCAGCCCACAGCCACAGCGCGAACAGCGCCCACCGCCCGGGCGGATAGCGCATTATCAGCCTGACGACATCGCTGAAGCTGGGAATGCCGGTCACCCGGGCCAGGGCCAGGCCCTCCTGGGCGAACAGGGCGCCGAACAGAACCGCCCAGGCAAGATAACCGATAAGCAGCTGCCATCCCGTGCTGGCCTCCCGGGCCGGGGGAAGATCTCCAGCAACTGGCGGGTGGCCGCGTCGTTGCCGCAGCCACTCGGCGAGCCATGACGCTGCCGCAAACACGGGCGCAGCGAGTCCGATCAGCAACGCGTTGCCGGTAACCGCGCTTTCCAGGAACCCGGGCCCGACCCGCGCGACCCCGTAGTAATAGGCCACCACGACGGCCATCAGCAACAGGTATCCCGCGACGCCCGTGCCGATCACGCGCCAGGCCAGCGCGGCCCAGCCGCTGCGACGCCGGGAGCCTGCCGGGCCGGCCCCCGGCGGCTGCCCGGGCTCAGCCTGCGTCGCTCGTGGCCGGTACAGGCGGCGCAGGCCGAGGGCCAGCGCCGACATGAGGATCAGGTAACCGGCGGCCATCGGTACCAGCGCCTGACGGTCCGCCGAGGCGGCGAGTACGGTCAGCGGCTCCATCGACACGGCACGTTCCCCCGTCTCAGGCCCGGAGCAGGAAGTGCCAGCCGCGGATGAAGAAGTGCCAGCCAGTCCACAGCCACAGCGCGAACAGCGCCCACCGCCCGACCGGGTTGCGCATTATCGCGCGGAAGACGCTGCCGAGAGCGGGAACGCCGGTCACCCCGGCCAGCGCCAGGGCCTCCCAGACGAACAGGGCGCCGATCAAAACCACCCAGGCGAGATAACCGATAAGCGGGTACCGTGCCATGCTGGCCTCCTGGCCGCCGTAGCATCGCGCGCTGGCGCATCTCCGCCGCCCGGGGCATTGACCGAACGCCGGGACGATGCGGCTCCGTGCCGCGCCGGACGTTACGCTCATTGTGCCGTGCCCACGGCCTGGCCGGGTGCCCGGTGGCGGCCAGCCGGGGTTAGCCGCGCGCAGGTCTTCTGTTGTCGCCCGCCGGCCAACGCGGCTCGGGCGAACGGCTTACCTGATGCCTCCGCCCTGCCATCCCGACTCGAGCCCGGGAACCAGGCGGATTTCCTTGCCGCCCTTCCAGACGCTGCGCACGTCGGTGATCGCATCCAGGTTCACCAGCGGATTGCCTCCGAGGATGATAACGTCTGCGATCTTGCCGGGTTCCAGGGTGCCGAGCGTCTTGGCCGCCCGCACGCTCATGGCCGCGTTCCGCGTCGCCGCCAACAGGGCACCTCCGTTGCCGAGGCCGAGCCTGGCCATCAGCGTCAGCTCGGCAAGCAGGCCGATCACGCCGTCGTGCATCTCAATCCCGACGGGCGACTTGCCTTCGGGCAGGTCGTCGACGCCGGCGAGGATGGGCACGCCGAGGCGGACGGCGGCACGGAACGCTTCGTGGTGGTGCTGGGCCGCCTCGCTGGCGTTGGCGACAAACCAGTCGGGATATCCGCTGGCCGCCAGCAGCGAGGGATCCCAGGCTACGGTGACGGCGAGGTTCGGGCAGTACATGGTGCCCGCCTCGGCCATCGCCGCGATGCCCTTCTCGGTGGCGACAAATCCGTGCTCGATGGTGTCGGCTCCCGCGCGTGCGGCGGCGAGGATCGTCTCGTCGCCCATGGCGTGCACGGCTACTGGCTTGCCCCAGCGGTGTGCCTCCCCGACCGCGGCCTCGATCTCCTCGAATGAATGCAGGGTGTGGCCGATCGTGTCCGAGCGCCACGGTATGCCTCCGGAGGAGAGCAGTTTGACCTGATCGGCGCCGCTCTGGATGACCCTGCGCACCTCGCGCCGGAATTCGGTGATCCCGGTCGCCCGCCGCGTCCACATCACATCCCCTGATGCGAACACGCGCGGCCCTTCAATCTCGCCCCCGTCAATCGCGTCACGCAGCACCAGGTCGGCATCATGCCGCTCACCGAGCGACCGCACGGAGGTGATGCCGCTGCGCAGGTTGTCCTGCGCCTTGCGGATGCAGCGGATCATATGGTGCGCGGGCGACTCATGCGCGAACTCCGTTTCGTAGGGAGGTACCACCGCGCCGAGATGCACGTGGCAGTCCCAGAGCCCAGGCAAGACGTAACCGCCGCCGGCGTCGACTCTGCGGAGCGAGCTCAGCTCGGCGTCCGCGATCACGTCCGATCGCGGTCCGACGGCGCGGACGCGGCCATCCGCCATCAGCAGCGCACCGTCGGTGATGATCCGGTCCGCTTCGACGCAGTCGACGATGGCGCACCCCTCGAGCAGCACCGGCTGCTCTGGCGTCTGGCCGTTGCTCCCCGCGAGTGTCACGCATCCTCCGATCCGCCGGAATCCGACGGCACAGGTACCAGCCACCGGGAAAACCACTCGATCATGAGGTCAAGGCGCTGAAGCTGGTGGGCTGGGCTGCCGGTCCTGGTCAGCGCGTGGCCCTCACCGGGGAACCTGACGAACTCGACCTCACGGCCAAGCAGCCTGAGCGCCATGAACAGTTCTTCCGCCTGCTGTACCGGGCACCGCCTGTCCTCCTCGGAGTGCACGATCATGAGCGGGTCGGTGATGCCCGCGGCGACCCGCAGCGGGGACGATGCCCAGTACGCCGCGGGGTCTTCCACCTGGGTGCGCCCGAGGTAGGCGGTGAAGAACCACGGCGACTCGTCGTTGGTGCCTGCCAGGCTGAACAGGTTGTAAGGTCCTCTTTCCGCCCAGCCGGCGCGGAACTTGTCGGTAGCGGCCAGGAGCCAGGTCACCACCAGCCCGCCGTAAGATCCGCCGAGCACTCCTACTCGTTGCGGGTCAAGTTCCGGCTCCTGCTCGAGCGCGGCGTCGAGCACGCTCACCACGTCGCTTACGTCATCGACGCCCCAGCCCCGGCCCGGCGACGCGGCATGCGGCCCGGCTACCGTCCGCATCCATCCGGTTCCGTAGCCGGCCGAGCCCCGTGGGTTCAGGTACAGCGTGGCGAAACCAGCCGCGCAGAGCGACTGAAACTCATGTGACCATTGGTGTCCGTACTGGGTTCCGCCGCCCTGCATGCAGACGAGGAGCGGATAAGGAGGCCGCCAGCGTTCGCGGTCAGGTAGCGTGACCCAGGAATCCACCTCGGTTCCCTGGGCAACCGGCGTTCGCATCCGCCGGGGCGGTCGTAGATCCCGGGACTGCCGTAGTTCCAGGTTCGGCTCGTAGATGGTCCGCTCCGCCCCGTCTGAGCCGCGTGTGAGCAGCCGCGGCGGCTCGGTGGGAGATGACGAAGCGAACGCGAGCGTGCCGTCCCGGGCGTCCACGGAGGTGACCTGCCGCTCGCCCGCCAGGATCGGCTGGTAGCGGCCCGGTGAGCTGGTGTCGAACTCGTAACCGTGGATTGCCCCGGCGTCGTCGACCAGAACGATGACCGTGCCGTCGCCCCGCCAGATCGGCGCGTTCGTGGCCGGCCAGGTGCTGTTGCAATCCCGGTCAAGCGTGTCGGACAGCATCGTGATCTCGCCGCCGTGGAGCGGCACGAGGCCAAGCCCGCAGACCGCGGGGAACGCTCGCACGTCGATCACGGTCACCGCCACCGTGCGGCCGTCGGGGGAGACCGTGGGCTGGCCGTGGCAGCGCTGCGTCGCGGTGATCCGTGTCGCCCCGCCCTGGTCGTCAAGGTCCTGACGGTACACGTCGTTGAGCAGCGTCTTGTCGGCGTCGGGGTGACGCTGTGAGACGAACACCACGGACTTGCCGTCCGGGTGCCAGGAGAACTCGGCGTCGTCGTATCCGCCGATACTGAGCTTTCGCGCGGACCGGGCGGCAACGTCGGCCAGATACGCCTGCCGCGGCCGGTTTACGGTCCACCCGACTCCGTCGTACTGGTACCTGAGCCTGGTCAGCCGCAGTGGCGGCCGCCGGTCGGCGGGCGTGTCCCACCACTCGCGATCTGTCGGCTCACGGCACACGAACAGCAGCAAGCGGCCATCCGGCGACCAGGCGAGCTCTTCGATCGGATCTGGCCAGGAATCGACGAGCACCGATGGCGGCGTGCCGTCCATCTTGTGCAACCGGATCTGCCACCGGGTCCCGTCCTGGGCCGCGGTGGCCAGGACCGGGTCGGCCGGCGCCCAGCGGGGCAGCCTTTCGGCCGAACCTGCCGACGGGAGCTGATACGCGGAGAACTCACCCTGCGGAACGTTACCGTCGGCTGCTGCCACCACGACCACGCTGTCACGGTGGTTTTCGTCCAGGTTGTTCGTGGTGGCGACCGCCGCGACGAGTGTGCCGTCGCCGGACAGCTGCACATCGCTCAAGCTCGCGAACCGGCCGAGGTCGGCAGGTACCACCGGCGTCCTGGGCATCGCCCGAGCTGCGTGGGTTTGTCCGGTCTGCGCGCTCGTCACCACATCTCCGGATCAAGGTCGTAAAGCGGGTCCGCGGGCCACGCCGCACAGGCCGTTACACTGCTCGTCGTGATCAGCCAGGCTGAACGTACGTCAGGAAGGCTACTCTACGGTGAGCGGACCGATAGAACGTATCGGCGGCGGAAGCGCCTTCGAGGATAGAGCGGGTTATTGCCGTGCTGTCCGCGCGGCCCGCCGGATCAGCGTCAGCGGCACCGTCGCGCCTGCTGCATCCGGCGAGCGGCTGGCCGATCTTGACAGTTACAGTCAGGCCCGCAGAGCCCTTGAGGCGGCACTCGGCTACGCCGAGCGGCTCGGCGCCGACGGCAACTCGGTTATCAGGACTCGCATGTTCCTGGCCCCCGATGCCGCCTGGCAGGACTGCGCGAGGGCGCACAAAGAGCTCTTCGGTGATCGCCCGCCTGCCAACACGACGCTTTACGTCGCGCGGCTCATTCCCGAGGGCGCGCTCGTCGAAGTCGAGCTTGACGTGTACGCCGGCGGCGAAGAAGCCAGTGTCGGGCATGCGTGAGCACAGCGACGTCGCGGTTATCGGCGCCGGGATCATCGGCATGTCCGTCGCCTGGAGCCTCAGCCGCAGGGGAGCGCGGGTCCTGGTGATCGAGGGGAAAGGGATAGGTTCCGGTGCCACCGCGGTACAGCCGGGAGGCGTCAGGACCCAATGGACTTCCCCGGACACCTGCGCGATGGCGCTGGAATCCCGGCAGTTTTATGACGGCATCGACGAGTTCCTGCGGCCTGCACTCACGCCGGACTTCGATCCGTGCGGTTACGCGTTCATCGCCTCGTCGGCCGCCACCCTCGAGCAGCTCGGCATGAACGTCCGGCGCCAGAACGAGCTTGGCGTGCCCGCGGTCATGCTGAGTCCCGCGGAGCTAGCCACGCTGGTACCGGGCCTGAACGCCGATCAAGTCGCGGGCGGCTCCTACAACGCCCAGGACGGGTATTTCGGCCGGCCGGCGGCGGTCGTCACGGCATTCGCCGACGCCGCGCGCCGCTGCGGCGCTACCGTCCGCGCGGCCAGCGTGCAGCGCCTGGAGCAGGACGCGGGAGCGTGGGCACTACCGTGCGATGACGGTAACCGACCAACCGCTGACCAGGTGGTTGTGGCGGCGGGCCTGGCGTCTGCAGATCTGGTCGGCTCGGTGGGGTACCGTCTTCCGATCTCGGCGGAGCCGCGATTTCTCTTTTACAGCAATCCGATTCCGCGACCGCTGGTACGGCCGCTACTGGTATTCCAGGACGAGCATTTCGCCGTCAAGCAGCTGGCCGACGGCTGCGTTCTCGCCTCGGATCTCAGGCATGGGCTGACCGGCGAACCCGACGAAGCACGGTGGCGGGACGAGGTAACGCGTAAGGCTAGGCGGTTCGTCCCGGTCCTTGAATACGTGCGCTACGCCGTGATGGTGCGGGGGCTTTATGACGTCACTCCCGACCTGCAGCTGGTGGTGGGCCCGGTGCCCGGTCATGCCGGGCTATTCGCGGCCGCTGGCATGAATGGGCGAGGCTTGATGCTGGCGCCCAGCGTCGGCCGGATGGTCGCCGACGCGGTCGAGACGCGAACCGACGCGCCCATCCCCAGCGCGCTGCTGCCTGGCCGGTTCGCCGCCGGTCAGCACCTGGAAAGCGAGCATCAGGTCATCTGACCGGCGACGGTACGACCCAGCCGACGCGGTTCGCCCACGACGGTGAAGGCCCTGCCGGCCGGGCTACCCGACGGGCAGATCAAGGGCCGCTGGTGCGGGACGCGCTTAACGCTTCCAGATCACCTGCGCCATGACCGGCGCGCCGGCCCGCCCATCTGCTCAGGTCGGGTGAAACTAGTGTTGCCGGAGTCGGTCGGCCCCCGGAACCGGGCGGCACGCGCCCGGCGCCGCCGCACGGCGGCTCTCGGCGAGGAGGCGGCCGGCATGGATCCTCATACGCCTATCGGGCTCGGGCGAGATGGCAGTCCGGAGCGGTCATCTCGTTGCGCCGGGCCAGGCCCGGTCGTGAGCGCGGTCGGCCAGGCCAGCAAACATGGGAATCTGCGCCGCTGCCGGGCCGGGCCGGAGCGTGCCGGGTGAGGCTCGTGATCCGGTTGCTCTCCTGCCTGGTCATCGCCAGCGCTGCGATCACCGCGTGGACGCGCACCGCCTTGGTCTTTGTCCTCGGGTCCCAGATGACCGCGGTGTGCCTGTGGATCGCCGTAGGCGGCAGCGTGTGCGCGATCATCACCTTGGCCCTGATCAGAAAGCCGAACAGGCCCCAGCCGTACCAGCCGCCGCAGCCTTCCCGCGCAGGCGCCGCGCGTCGCGGCCGGGCCGCGGTGGCAGTGACGAACGGCCAGCAATCCCCGCATGCCCGCCGTCCGCCGTGAAGCGGCGGCTGACCGCCGACCACCGGCGATCGCGGCAGTGGTCAATTCTCATGGCCACCTCCAGAAACGCTGATCTCGTTAAGACCATGAACCTCACCATCAACTGGCTTCGCAATAGTCACGATTCAGGGCATTCTTGGCCTATTCGCGTTGAAGACCGAAGATAAGTGTGCTTATCGTTGCTAAACGGCTAGCTGATCTACAGGAAGAGGAAGAAAGAGGAGAAGCCTGATGCGATCTAAACGTATCCTCGTCCAGCGTAGGCAGGAGGTGGCCTTCACAGGTTTCACCCGCTAGCCAGGGCGGTCCCGGCCAGGTGTTCGCAGCACGAGGCCGGGACCTTTTGTCGGACCAACCTTAGGAGGAATCCCGACATGTTCATTATCCCTGCCGCCGGAATGGCGAAGGCGGTAATGGCGGTAACGATTTCACTGCAGCCGGTAGCGCACCAGGACCCCGCCAGCTACACCGTCCAGGCGGGCGACAGCTTGTCAGCGATCGCCGCGCACGCCTACGGCAGCGCGGCCGATTGGCCCGCCGTGTGGTGGGCCAATCGGCGCCAGCTGGCCAACCCGAGCGTGATCGCCGCGGGTCAGCGGCTGTGGCTGCCTGCCCGCGGCGAGGTGGCGGCGTGGATAGCCCGTGCCGCGCTGGCCGCCATCCCGGGTACTGCCCCGGCGGCTCCGGCGAGCGCACCGCAGGCAGGTCCGGCCGCTCCCGCGCAGGCCGCCACCCCGGTCCCGGCATCCTCGGACGGGGTGAACTGGTCGGCCATCGCGGCGTGTGAGTCCGGCGGTGACTGGAGCACCGACACCGGCAACGGCTTCTACGGCGGCCTGCAGTTCACCGAGCAGACCTGGCTCGCCTACGGCGGCGGCCAGTACGCTTCCTCGGCGAACCTAGCCAGCCCGGCCCAGCAGATCGCCGTGGCCCAGCGGGTCCTGGCCGGCCAGGGCATCGGCGCCTGGCCCGTGTGCGGAGCGGGCGGCTGAGGTCGTCCGCGCGTCACCTGCGCCCTGTTCAAGTGTTGGATGCGATTTCCAGCAGAAGCTGTGTGGTGGCGTCTGGCGGCCGGCGGCGTAGCCGGAGAATGGCGAGGGCCGCGGCGGTCGCCTGGCACCAGCCCCAGAGCCTGCCGGGGTCCAGGCCCGGGACGAGCTTGCCTAGCCGCCCGATCCGTTCGTGGACCTCGTCAATGCTGGTGACCCGGTCTAGTGTCCAGTCGATCGCGTCGAACGTGAGATCGCCGACACTTGGCCGGGGATCGATAGCGACGAGTCCCCGGCTTCGCTCGGCCCTGAGGATGTTGGACACGTGCAGGTCTCCGTGGAGCAGGCCCTGCGGGCCGTTGCCGACCAGCTCCCGGGCTTTTCGGTACCCAGCGTCTAGGAGTCGCGCAGCTACTAGCGGGCTCACCTGCGGGTCACTCAGCAGCCCGCCGATGCGTGAGAACATTGACTCCACGCCCTGAGCCATCGTGGGCAGCTGTCCGCTGTCGTACTTGGAGGTTTCCCGCAGGCCGGTCAGCAGCTCGGCGACTTCACTGGCGGGTGGTATTTCTGGTTCATCGCTGACCTTGGTCCCGGGCTCGATCTTCTCCAGGAGCAATGCTCCTGCCTCCAGGTCAGCGTCAATGAGGTCTACTACGTGCGGCGTGCCCGCCCAGGCGCGGAGTGCTACAGCTTCCTCCTTGGCAATGGCCCGATCCGGTGTCAGCTTGAGGACCACCCCGCGTTTCCCGTGCTGCCTGCCGACGAACACGCGGGACGAGTTGCCCGACAAGGCCTTCTCCAGCTCGAGATGCCAGCGCAGGCGGTACAGCTCGACCATCTCGGGCAGTGCGGCGCACCATTGCTCTACTCCCGCGCCGAACCGGGTGGTCAGCCTTTGTCGGCCGTCCTGATCCAGGACGAAATCCGGGTCCAGCATGCGCATATCGTCGCGGGGAGCTCCCGGCTGCGCAACTAGGATTGACGCCTGCGACAGGACGCGATGGTTTGCGTGCGGCATCACCGTTTAGATCTGCGCGATTCCAGCGGTTTGGGACGGCGCGGGCGTATATCTCGCAACTCCCTTCTCGGGGAGACTGGCCGGGACCGCCCCCAGGACCCGGCCTGGCTACCTCATAGCGGCGGGCACAGCCTCTGGATGGGGGCCCAGATGCCGCCGGTCGGGCAGACCAGCGGCCCCGCAGGCTGCGGGTGGGGGTTGGAGGCTGACCTGATCCCCGCCCATAGTCCGATGATGAGCAGGACCAGGAGGATCCCTCCAATCCCAAGCCACCGATTCACCGGCTTCCTGGGCGGCTCCGGCGATCGCCGCCGCAGGCGTTGCGCGAGCAGGTAAACGAGACCCCCGGCCACGAGCAGGACGCCCAGCAAGATCGCAATCAGCAGGACCGAGGCCGCAAGTCCTTCCATGTCCCGAACGTACACCGTCCACGGTGGACTGGATAATGCCAAATACTGCTGGTCCTGGTGCTCGTCGCCGTCCAGCGACCTACGCATTACGAGAGTGTCCCCGTGCGTTGCTCGCGGGTTCAAAGCCCGCGCTAGCTTCAAGTTCGCAGGCGGCTGGTGGTGGCGATCGGTGGTTATTGATGGCCGTTCGGGGCATCTCGGGGCACGCGCGCTGGACAGCTGGCGCCGGGTGCCTCGGCGGCGGCCACGCCGGCCCGGGCGAGCGCGGCGGCCAGGCCGCGCAGGATCTTGGCAGCGGTACCCGGGATGCGAGGTGCCGGACGCCCTCGGTGGTGCCGCTGCTGGCTGGCG
>JASIGD010000463.1 GCA_030045295.1 Streptosporangiaceae bacterium | reverse complement strand
TCGATGCGCCCGTAACTGACCTTGCGGTCGGTCACCAGCGGCACCCCGTACAGCGTGACCTTCTCCAGCGCGACGGCCGCGCCGCGCTTTTTCTCCCAGTGCGGCTCGCTGTAGCTTCGGTTGACCAGGTGCCGCGCCAGCGGCTCCACCCACTCCGGCTCGATCCGCGCCACCGTCCGCGCCCACAGCCTGGACGTCTCCACCAGTTCGGCGGCCACGATCCAGTCCGGTGCACCCTGACCAGGGGGGACGCCCCTGGTCAGCCCCGAGCCGGGGAAGATGGCGAACCTTGCGTTGCGGGCGCCCAGGTACTCGGCCCGCGGCCGCCGGCCGGGGCGCGCTGCGGCGCTTTGCGCGGCGGGCCGGGCTGGTTCGGCCTTCCCGAACTGGTAGAGCATGCCGATCTGGGAGAGCAATCCAGCTAGCACGGACACGTGCACCGGCGTCCGTTCGGTCGAAGAAGAATTGACGGCCACCCCGAGATCGCCCGCCAGCCTTTGCAACTGGCCCTGCAGGTCCTGCCATTCGCGGACCCGCAGGTAGTTCAGGTAGTCGGCTCGGCACATGCGGCGGAACGCCGACGAGGACAGCTCACGCTGCCGTTCGGCCAGGTAGTCCCACAGGTTCAGCAAAGAGGTGAAGTCCGAGTCGGGGTCGGCGAACCGGCGGTGCTTGTCGTCGGCCGCCTGCTGCGCCTCGGCGGGCCGCTCGCGCGGGTCCTGGATGGACAGGGCCGACGCGATGATCAGCACCTCACGGACGCAGCCGTTCTTGTCGGCCTCCAGGATCATCCGGCCGATGCGCGGGTCCACCGGCAGCCGGGCCAGCTTGCGGCCCAGGCCGGTGATCCGGCCGCCGGAGAAGGCGTTCAGCTCGGCCAGCAGGGCCAGCCCGTCCGCGATGTTGCGCGCGTCGGGCGGGTCGATGAACGGGAACTTCGGGACGTCGCCGAGGCCGATCGCCGCCATCTGCAAGATCACCGAGGCCAGGTTCGTGCGCAGGATCTCGGGTTCGGTGAACTCCGGCCGGGAGGCGAAGTCTTCCTCGGAGTACAGCCGGATGCAGATGCCGTCCGCGGTCCGGCCGCACCGGCCCTTGCGCTGGTTGGCCGAGGCCTGCGAGATCGGCTCGATGGGCAGCCGCTGCACCTTGGTCCGGTGGCTGTACCGGGAGATGCGCGCGGTACCGGGATCGATGACGTAATGGATGCCCGGGACGGTGAGCGAGGTCTCGGCCACGTTGGTGGCGAGCACGACCCGCCGGGTGTAGCTGGATGACGACCGCTGGAAGACCCTGTGCTGCTCGGCGGCGGACAGCCGGGAGTACAACGGCAGCACTTCCAGCCTGTCGCGGCCGGACAGCAGGTCCGCGGCGTCGCGGATCTCGCGCTCGCCGGACAGGAACACCAGGACGTCACCGGGTCCTTCGGCCGACAGCTCCTCGAGCGCGTCGCTGATCGCCTGGCCCTGGTCGCCGTCCGGGTCCACCGGACGGTACCTGACCTCGACCGGGTACGTGCGCCCGGACACCTCGATCACCGGCGCGCCGCCGAAGGCCTCCGCGAACCGCTCCGGGTCGATGGTCGCCGACGTGATGATCACCTTCAGGTCCGGGCGCGCGGGCAGTAGCTGGCGCAGGTAGCCCAGGATGAAGTCGATGTTCAGGCTGCGTTCGTGCGCCTCGTCGATGATCAGCGTGTCGTAGCGCCTGAGCTGGCGGTCGCGGGCGAGCTCGGCCAGCAGGATGCCGTCGGTCATCAGCTTGATCAGCGTGTCGCCGGCGGATACGTCGGTGAAGCGCACCTGGTAGCCGACGGCCTCGCCGAGCGGGCTGCCCAGCTCCTCGGCGATCCGCTCGGCGACCGTCCTGGCCGCCAGACGGCGCGGCTGGGTGTGGCCGATCTGCCCCGTGACCCCGCGGCCGAGCTCGAGGCAGATCTTGGGGATCTGGGTTGTCTTGCCGGAACCGGTCTCCCCCGCAATGATCACGACCTGGTTTTCTCGTATCGCGCGGGCGATCTCGTCCCTGCGCTGGCTGACCGGCAGCTCGGGCGGGTACGAGATCGGCGGCATGGCCGCCCGGCGGGCGGCCCGCGCCTCGGTCCGCCGGGCCGACGCCGCAGAGCGCGCGGCGAGCTCGGCACGCGAAGACATCACGGATCGCGACTCCATAACCGGCGGAAGAGTAAGTGAGATCGGCCCCTGTTGCATAACAATTTTCGGCGCCGCAGCCTTCCGCTGGCGTTCAGCGGGTGCGGGCAGCGGACTGGCCCCGGCCGGAGGTGGGGCGGGTCTGGTTGGATAACGCCTATGAGCGTCGCGCTGTCGTTTCATCCCGCCTTGTCCCAGCCGCACCTGCTCGCCGCGCCGGTCGCGGCCGCGCTCCGTGCCTGGCCGGCCGCGGATGAGGTCCAGGTGGCCGAGATCGACCCGGAACTGGCGGACACGGCCGCGTTCTGCGAGCGCTACGGCGTCTCCCCGACGGAGTCGGCGAACTGCGTGGTGATCGCGGGCAAGCGCGGCGGGAACACCATGTACGCGGCCTGCATGGTGCTGGCGACCACGCGCGCGGACGTGAACGGCCTAGTCCGCCGGCACCTGGACGCCAGGAAGGCGTCGTTCGCCCCGGTCGAGGCGGTGACCGCCGCCACCGGCATGGAGTACGGCGGGATCACGCCGGTGGGGCTACCCCCCGGCTGGGAGGTGCTGGTGGACGAGCGGGTCGCGAAGACCGGCACGGTGGTGATCGGCTCCGGTATCCGCGGTTCCAAGCTGCGGCTTCCCGGCCGGCTGGTCGCCGCGATCCCCTCGGCGCAGGTGCTGCCGGGCCTTGGCCTTCCGGCCAGCGCGTAGCGGCCGCGGTTTGACAGCCGGATCGGGCGACGGCATCCTGGGTGAAGTTGATAACGGGACACCTCGTTCGGTGAGGCGTCTTCACGGACATAGGCCACTGATCCCAACCGTCGAGAGACGCTCCGGATCAGGACACCTCTCCCCGGCCCAAGGGGTGAGGCCAAGTGGCTGGCGGTCATCAACCGCGGCGGTCAGGGACCTGGCCGCGGCGGGCCTGGCCGCAGTACGCCGTGGAGTGCCAAAGCTCTTACGAGAGAGGTGCGGCCAGGATTAACGCGCTCCTGGCGGATGTTTCCTCTGGTGTCACGCGGAATGTGCCTGACCGGCACGGCGAACTGGCGCCCCCGTGCGTCGCGACAGGAGGGAGGCACGCGATGGACTCTGATAGTCCGGGCCGAAGTTGGCCCTTTTCGCCGCTGTCCCATTCTGTTCCGGCACACGCCAGGCCCTAACTGCCTCCGCTGAACCGAATTGACCTCCAGCTGCGCCCGGTCTTGACCTGATACCGCCCGGGCCAGTCGAGCTCGGTGTGCGTACCGACCAAGGTCCGTCAGAGCGTGTGCCCCTGATCTCGTCAGATCTCGTGACGTGAAAGGGGTGTTCACCATGGCCACCATCACCCGTACCGCTCGTACCGCCGTCCTTGACGACGCGCACGTCGGCGACATCCGCGGCGCGCTCGGCACGATCGCGGTCGACGACGTCGCGCCGCGGGCCGGCGTGTCCGCCAAGCTGAAGACGCTGCTGGCCATCGTGGGCCCGGGGCTGATCGTGATGTGCGGCGACAACGACGCCGGCGCGTTCTCCACCTACGGGCAGGCCGGGCAGGACTACGGCACCCGGCTGCTGTGGACGCTGCTGCTGCTGGTTCCGGTGCTGTACGTGAACCAGGAGATGGTGCTCAGGCTCGGCGCGGTCACCGGCGTGGGCCACGCCCGGCTGATCCTCGAGCGGTTCGGCAAGTTCTGGGGCGCGTTCTCGGTCATCGACCTGTTCATCCTCAACGCGCTGACCATCGTCACCGAGTTCATCGGGGTCACGCTTGCGGCCGGCTACCTGGGCGTGCCGAAGCCGGTCGCCGTGCTGCTCGCCGCCGGGGTGATCATCGCCGCGGCGTTCACCGGCAGCTTCCGCAGGTTCGAGCGGATCGCGGTGGCGTTCTGCGCCGGGTCGCTGCTGCTGATCCCGCTGTTCCTGTTCGCGCACCCGTCCGCCGGGCAGATGGCGCACGGCTTCGCCGTCCCCGGTATGCCAGAGGGCTCGGGGCAGATGGCCACCGTCATGCTGCTGATCATCGGGATCGTCGGCACCACGGTCGCGCCCTGGCAGCTGTTCTTCCAGCAGTCCTACGTGATCGACAAGCGGATCACGCCGCGGTTCATCCGCTACGAAAAGGCTGACCTGTGGATCGGCATCGTGATCGTCGTGATCGGGGCCGCGGCCGTGATCGGCGCGACCGCCGCCGCCTTCGCCGGGGCCAGGGGTCACGGCAACTTCACCGACTCCGCCGGGCTGGCCCACGGCATCGCGGCCTACGCAGGCCGCGCCGCGGGAGTGGTATTCGCCGTCGCACTGCTCGACGCCTCCATCATCGGGGCGTTCGCGGTCTCGCTGTCCAGCGCGTACGCGCTGGGCGACGTGCTCGGCCTCAAGCACTCGCTGCACCGGGGGTTCCGGCAGGCCAAGGGGTTCTACGCCGTCTACGCCGCGCTGATCGGCGGGGCCGCGGCCATCGTGCTGATCCCGGGCACCCCGCTCGGGCTGATGACGGTGGGCGTCCAGGTCCTGGCCGGGGTGCTGCTGCCGAGTGCAACGGTGTTCCTGCTGCTGCTGTGCAACGACCGCGCGGTGCTCGGGCCGTGGGTCAACGGCCGGGCGACGAACCTGTTCACCTCGGGCGTGATCGCCGTCCTGATCACGCTGTCGGTGGTGCTGACCGCCTCGGTGCTGTTCCCGGCCATCACCGGCCGGCAGATCGTCGAGATCGGTTGCGTGTGCGGGGCGGCCGCGGCGATCGCGGGGGCCTGGGTGCTGGTCCGGGCGCGCCGGTCCGTCGGCGGGATCCCGGTGGACCGCACCGGGCGCGAGAACTGGCGGATGCCGACGCTGACGATGCTGTCGAAGCCGGTGCTGTCCACCGGTCGCAAGATCGGCCTGACCGCCCTGCGGGTCTACCTGGCGATCGCGATGATCCTCGTCATCATCAAGATCATCGAGGTGGCGCTGGCGCACTGAGCGTTTATCGGACACCCGCGGCGGCGCTGCCCGCAGTTATCCGCGCTCTGGTTGGATGACCTCGTGGACGCGGATGTGATCGTAGTGGGCGCCGGGCTGGCGGGCCTGGCCGCCACCGCGGAGCTGGCCCGGGCCGGCCGGCGGGTGCTGCTGCTGGACCAAGAGCCAGAATCGAACCTCGGCGGCCAGGCGTTCTGGTCCCTCGGCGGCCTGTTCCTGGTCGATTCCCCCGAGCAGCGCCGGATGGGAATCAAGGACTCCCGCGAGCTCGCGTGGCAGGACTGGACGGGCAGTGCGTATTTCGACCGCGGCGTCGACGACCCGGCGGGCGAGGACTACTGGGCCTACCGGTGGGCGCAGGCCTACGTCGATTTCGCCGCCGGGGAGAAACGATCCTGGCTGCACGCGATGGGGGTGCGGTGGTTCCCGGTGGTGGGCTGGGCCGAGCGGGGCGGTTACCTCGCCGACGGTCATGGCAACTCGGTGCCTCGTTTCCATCTCACCTGGGGCACCGGACCGGGAGTGCTCGCGCCGTTCGAGCGGCGGGTGCGGGACGCGGCGGCTACCGGCGTGGTCGGGTTCAGGTTCCGCCATCGGGTGGACGCGCTGACCGTGACCAGCGGGACGGTCGACGGCGTTCGCGGGGCGGTGCTCGAGCCCAGCGCGTCCGCGCGGGGGACGCGCAGTTCCCGCACCCAGGTCGGCGAGTTCGAGCTGCACGCGCCGGTGGTGCTGGTGTGTTCCGGCGGGATCGGCGGCAACCTCGACCTGGTCCGCGAGAACTGGCCGGCCCGGCTCGGGCCCGCGCCGGACCGGATGATCGCCGGGGTGCCCGAGCACGTCGACGGGCGGATGCTGGCCATCGCCGAGCGCGCGGGCGGCCGGGTGGTCAACCGGGACCGGATGTGGCATTACACCGAGGGCATCCAGAACTGGGACCCGATCTGGGCGGGTCACGGCATCAGGATCCTGCCCGGGCCTTCCCCGCTGTGGCTCGACGCCCGGGGACGGCGGTTCCCGGCGCCGAACTTCCCGGGGTTCGACACCCTGGGCACGCTGGCGGCCATCCGCGCGACCGGCTTTGACTACTCGTGGTTCGTGCTGACCCAGAAGATCATCGAGAAGGAGTTCGCCCTGTCCGGTTCGGAGCAGAACCCGGATCTGACCGGCAAGGACATCTGGCTCACGCTGTCCAGGGCCCGGCCCGGCGCCCCGGCGCCAGTGGCGGCTTTCATGCAGCACGGTGCCGACTTCGTGGTTGCCCGGTCCTTGCCCGAACTCGTCACGGGCATGAACAAGCTGACGGCCGAGCCGCTGATAGACCTGGCCGACCTCGAGCGGCAGATCGCAGCGCGGGACCGGGAGATCGACAACCCGTTCACCAAGGACCTGCAGGTCATGGCGATCCGCAACGCTCGCCGTTTCCGCGGCGACCGGCTGGTCCGTACGGCGGCCCCGCACAAGATCCTCGATCCCAGGGCCGGCCCGCTGATCGCCGTCCGGCTTAACATCTTGACCCGCAAGACGCTGGGCGGCCTGCAGACCGACCTGTCGGGCCGGGTCCTGCGCCGGGCCCGGGGCGCCGGGAAACCCGGCGGAGCCAGCCCGGTTCCCGGCCTGTTCGCCGCCGGGGAGGCAGCCGGGTTCGGCGGCGGCGGGATGCACGGCTACCGATCGCTGGAAGGTTCCTTCCTCGGCGGATGCCTGTTCAGCGGGCGGCAGGCCGGCCGCGCCGCGGTCGCGGAGACCGCATCGTAATCGCGCCAGCGAGCTTGGTCAGGGTGCCTGCGGGGACCCCCCGTGCGGGCCGCCGTCCTGGGGCGGCTGGTATTCCTCGAAAGGATCACGGTCGCGCGGCGGCTGACCTGCCCCGTAGGTCCCGCCGTCCGGCGGCGGCTGGTACGCGCCGTAGGTCCCGCCGTCCTGCGGCGCCTGCTGGTACGCGCCGTAGGTCCCGCCGCCGGGCGCAGACTGGCCGGAGAGCCGGTAGTACACGAGCGTGACGACGAGCGCGAGGTACGGGGAGATCAGGGTGCCCGAGATGATCGAGCTCAGGCCGCCGCGCAGGAAGTGCGGCAGGAACGCGAAGACGAGGCCGAGCACGATGTCCACCGCGATCATGATGATGAACACCAGCGCCAGCGTGGCGAACACGTGCCAGAAGCGGCCGCGGACCAGCTCGTGGCTGCGCCCGAAGGAGCCGAACACCCCGGATCTCTCGATGACGATGACCGGCACGATCACCGCCCAGATGGTGATCAGCCACAGGCCGGGGACGATGAACAAGAACAGCCCGATCGTGATCGCGATGCCGGCCAGGATGGATGCCGCGGCGACCGGCCCGAGGGAGGGCAGGGCGGCGGACACGGTCTCGCTGATCGACAGGTCCGCGCGGCCGTCCCGTACGTCCTGGACGGCCTTGACCAGGGTCGCCTGGAGGAGGAAGGCCGCCACCACCTCCACGAGGGCGCCGAGCAGCAGGCCGATGGTTCCGGCCAGCGCCAGGAGCGCCGCGAG
>JASIGD010000462.1 GCA_030045295.1 Streptosporangiaceae bacterium | reverse complement strand
AGGCGGCTGCTCGGCGGAGCGCTGACCGGCGGGCCGCTGACCGGCGGAGCGCTGACCGGCGGGCCGCTGCTGGGCGGGCCGCTGCTGGGCCGGGCGCTGTCGTGCGGTCACCTGCTCCGCGGGCATCCTGGTCTCCCTCCTGGTGCGGTCTGCGCCGGGCAGACCTGCCCTGACACTAAGACTACGCCTGTTGCGCTACGGATGAACTTCTTCGCTGAAACTACTTGACGACCGTAAGGCTACACCCGTACAGTCAGACATAACAAAACAAGTGTAGCCTTACGGACGTACAGATGGAGATCGTCGTGAGCTCAACCCGTGTTCCCACTGCTAACACCGCTTCTGCCGGACCTGCCGAGACCGCGGGCCGGGCACTGCCGAAGACCCGGGTCCCGGCCCGGGCGCGTGCTCACGCTGAGGCGGCCACGGTCTACGCCCGCCGCTGGTACACCCTCGGCGTGCTCTGCCTGAGCCTGCTCATTATCGTCGTGGACTCGACGATCGTGAACGTGGCGCTGCCGACGCTCAGCCGGCAGCTGCACGCGAGCGCCAGCGGGCTGCAGTGGATCGTCGACGCCTACACGCTCACGTTTGCCGCGCTGCTGCTGCTGGCCGGGGCCATCGCCGACCGCTACGGCCGGCACCTGGCGCTGGCCGGGGGGCTGGCCACGTTCGCCGCCGGATCGCTCGCCGCTGCGTTGACGCACACGACCGCCGAGCTCATCGCCGCCCGTGCGGTCATGGGCATCGGCGGGGCGTTCATCATGCCGGCCACGTTGTCGATCATCACCAGCGTGTTCACCGACCCTGCCGAGCGCACCAAGGCCATCGGTCTGTGGGCGGCGGTCAGCGGCCTGGGCGTGGCGATCGGCCCGGTGGCCGGCGGCTGGCTGCTCACGCACTTCAGCTGGGACTCGATCTTCCTGGTCAACCTGCCGATCGTGGCGGTCGCCCTGGTCGCGGGGCGCTGGCTGGTTCCGGCGTCGCGGGCGCCGCAGGCCCGCCGGCTTGACCTGACCGGAGCGATGCTGTCGGTCGCGGCGTTCACCGTGCTGACCTACGCGATCATCGAGGCCCCCGGCAACGGCTGGCTGTCGGCGACCACGCTCGGGTTGTTCGGCGCGTCGGTCGCGCTGCTGGGCCTGTTCGTCGGGTGGGAGGCACGCAGCGACCACCCCATGCTGCCGCTGCACCTGTTCCGCAACCCGCGCTTCACCGGCGCCGGCATCTCGATCACGGTGATGTTCTTCGCCCTGTCCGGCGTCGTGTTCCTCAGCACGCAGATCTACCAGTTCGTGCTCGGCTACAGCCCGCTGGCCGCCGGTGTCCGCGCGCTGCCCTCGGCGGCCGCGCTGGCCGTGTTCAGCCCGTTGGGGGCGGCTTTGACCAAGCGGGTGGGCACGCTGGTTCCTGTGGCGCTAGGACTGGCCACGATTACCGGCGGGCTGGTGCTGTTCTCGACCGCCTCGGCCGGCTCCGGCTACGGGCATTACGTCCTGGCCATGGTCATCGTCTCCACCGGGATCGGGCTGGCGATGTCGGCCACCACTTCGGCCTCGATGCAGGAGCTGCCGCCGGCCATGACCGGGGTGGGATCGGCGGTCAATGACACGACCCGCAACATGGGCAGCGTCCTGGGCGTGGCCGTGTTCGGCAGCATCACCGCGTCGGTGTTTGCCAGCCGGATGGCGGACCTGGCGCACGGGTCGATCGGGTCGGTAGGAGCGGCTGCGGCGGTGGCGCACCGGGCCGGCGGCTCCTACGGAGCGGCCGTGATGCACGCGGCGGCCGGCGCGTTCGTCACCGGCGCCGACCGGGCCGTCCTGGCCGGGGCGGTCGCGACGCTGGCCGGGGTGCTGGTCGCCTTCTGGACGTTCCGCCGGCCGCGGAAGTCTCCGGTGCCCGGCGCGGTCCCGGTGCCTGCCGAGGCTGGGGCGGCCGCCGAGGTTGGGGCGGCCGCCGACGTGGCGGAGCGCGCCGGGGTCCTCGCCTCCGCCGGCGGAGCGCGCGGCTGAACGCACCTGCGAGTACTACTCGGTCTGCCAGTAGACCGAGTAGTACTCGTGTGCGGCGCGGCTCACCGGGATCAGCTGGATCGGCGCGCGGCCGGAGACGGCCTCGAACGCCATGGGCCGGGCCGCTGCGCGCTGTACCGAGGCGGCTTGCAGGGTCGGCGTCAGCACGCCGGGGTCGGTGCGGTAGACGCCGCTCAGCACCACCGGCCCGTAGGTCACCGCCTGTACGGCGGGGAAGTCGGGCGTGGGCTCGAAGGCGAGCTGCATCGGCAGCGTGACCTCCAGCAGGTCACCGGCCCGCCAGAGCCGGCGAAGCGCGATCCAGCCCCCGGCGCGGGGGGTCGGCAGGTCCGGGAGCGGCGCTCCGTTCAGGATCGTCACGGGCGGCCCGGGCACCCAGGCCGGCACGCGCACCCGCAGCGTCAGCGTGGCCGCGCCGGAGACCACGGACAGCCGGATGACCGGATCGTCGGGGAAACCTGTCGCCTGCCGCAGCACCAGTCCCTGGGACCGCACCTGCGAGGGGATGAACAGGTTGACGTAGATGCCGTCCTCGTCGCGGGTGTATATGGTGTCGGCGAACTTGGCCTGGGTCTCGAGCCCGGTCGCGTTATCGCAGGTGAAGGTGTTGTAGTCGGTGGCGTACACGTCAGGGTTGCCGTCGGGGAAGTAGTTCAGCGGCTGACGCTTGAACGCGCCCGCCGACAAACCGGTGTAGTAGCA
>JASIGD010000461.1 GCA_030045295.1 Streptosporangiaceae bacterium | reverse complement strand
ACCAAGAGCTGGAAGGCGTTCCTGTTCGGCTCGCTGGACTCCTCGAACTTCATCACCGTGGACAAGCCCGCCGGGTTCCTGTGGCCCATGGACCTGTCCGCGCGCATCTTCGGGCTGAACTCCTGGAGCCTGCTGGTACCGCAGGCCCTGGAGGGCGTGGCCACCGTCGGCGTGCTGTACGCCACGGTACGCCGCTGGTTCGGGGCGCCGGCCGGGCTCATCGCCGGGGCGGTCCTGGCCCTCACCCCGGTGGCCACGCTCATGTTCCGCTTCGACAACCCCGACGCGCTGCTGGTGCTGCTCCTCACGCTGTCCGCCTACGCGACCACCCGGGCCATCGAGTCGGGCCGGACCCGATGGCTCGCGCTGGCCGGAACGTTCCTCGGGCTGGGCTTCCTAGCCAAGATGCTGGCCGCGTTCACGGTCCTGCCGGGTTTGGCGCTCGCCTATCTGTGGGCGGGTCCGCCGAAGATCGGCAAGCGGGTGTGGCAGTTGCTGGTCGGCGGGGCCGCGGTGGTGGCCGCCGCGGGCTGGTGGGTGGCGATCGTCTTGCTCACGCCGGCCGCGGACCGCCCGTACGTCAGCGGTTCCACCGACAACAACATCCTGAACCTCACCTTCAGCTACAACGGCTTGGGCAGACTCACCGGAAACGAGGGGGGAGTATTCGGGGGGGCGGTCCCGCGCGAGTTCGAGCGTGAGCTCGGGCAGAGACTGCCCGATGCCGCCGGGCCGGTCCGCGGATTTGCCGGCGGCGCGTTCGGCGGCGCTACCGGCATCACCCGGCTGTTCCAGGCCGATATGGGCGGGCAGATCACCTGGCTGCTTCCGGCCGCCCTGATCGCCCTGGCGGCCATGCTCTGGGTGTCACGGCGGGCACCGCGGACCGACCGGACCCGCGCCGCCGCCCTGGCCTGGGGTGGCTGGCTGCTGGTAACCGGCCTGATCTTCAGCTATATGTCCGGAATCATCCATCCCTACTACACCATCGCGCTGGCCCCCGCGATCGGCGCACTCGTCGGTATCGGGTCCGTCGAACTGTGGCGGGCCCGGCACACCTGGTTCGCCCGCGCCGCCCTGGCCGCCGCGCTCCTCGTCACCGCGATCTGGGCGTGGTTCCTGCTCGACCGCAGTCCGGGCTGGTTCCCGTGGCTGCGCGTGGTCATCGTCGTCGCGGGCGCCGTCGCCGCCGGAATGATCCTGGCCGGGCCTGCCCTCGGCCGGGCCGCCAACGGGAGCAGGACGGCCCTGGCGGCAGCCCCAGTATCGCTCGCCCTGATCGCCGGGCTGGGCGGTCCGCTGGCCTACAGCATCGACACGACCGCCACGACCCAGACCGGGGCGATCCCGTCCGCCGGGCCTGCGGTGGCGGGGTCCTTCGGGCCCGGCGGCGGTGCGGCGTTCGGCCGTGAGTTCCCCGGCGGCGCGGACGGATTCCCGGGTCGCGCGGACGGATTCCCGGGCGCAACGGCAGGACGCGTGCCCGCCGGGGGAGGCGGCGGATTCGGCGGGCAGGCCACCATCAGCACCGCGCTGGCCAGGTTGCTGGAGACCGGGGCAGCCGGCTACCGGTGGGCTGCGGCCACGGTCGGCTCCACCAGCGCGGCCTCGATGGAGCTGGGCAGCAACGGCGTCCCGGTCATGGCGATCGGCGGCTTCACCGGGAGCGACCCCGCGCCGAGCCTGGCCGAGTTCGAGAAGCTCGTCTCCAGGCACGAGATCCACTACTTCGTGAGCGGCGGCGGCCCCGGCGGATTCGGGGGGCTCGCCGACGCGCCCGGCCGATCCGGCGCGTCCGGGAGGTCCGGCGCTGACGCGTACGGCAGCATACCCAGTGGGTTCGCCGCAGCAGCTCCGGGTGGCGGCTCCAGCGACGGCTCCCAGATCACCGCCTGGGTGGAAGCGCACTTCAAGAGCGAGACCGTCGGCGGCACCACCGTTTACGACCTCAGCGTGACCAAAGCCAGCGCTGGATCCAGCGCGCCGGGGACCGCCTCGCCGGGAACCTCCGCCCGGCCATCCAGCCCGGGGACCGGGGTACCGCGCCCCAACGGGTCTGCTCCCGGCGTCCCGCCTACTCTGAGGCCCCCAGCATGAACGCTCTGGCCGGAGACCTTCCGCCGGACCCGCTTGCCGTTCAGGTCTGAGCCGAGCGACACCACCCCGCCAGCGCCCGGCAGGGTCAGCTGAAGCTGATCGCGACCGGTGCGGTTGCTGCTGTTCCGCCGTGGTTCCGGACGGCTTCTTCGCGCGAGCTCGCGGCGGAACTAGATATCTGGCCAGCGGTCCAGGTAGCGCAGCTCAGCCGGGTCGATGGCGCGCATGATGCGGCGGCCGATCTGCTGCAACTGCCGGACCTGGGGTTTGGTAAGCGGGTCGAACACGAGGCGGCGCACTTCCGCGACGTGGCCTGGCGCGGTCTGCATCACCTTGGCCTGCCCTTCGTCGGTGAGGATCGCCAGGGTATAGCGCCCATCGTCCGGGTCAGGCACGCGGCGCATCCAGCCGTGTTTCTCTAGGCGGCTCACCACCTGGGACAGCCGGGGCAGTGATCCCTCGACCAGCATGGCGAGCACGCTCATCCGCAGCGTCCGGTCCGGCGACTCCGACAGGCACACCATCACCTGGTAGTCGAAGTGGCTGATCCCCGCCTCACGCTGCAGCTGTGCGTCCAGCGCGCCGGGCAGCCGGATCAGCATGCTGACCAGCGTGATCCAGGCCTGCCGTTCGTCCTGGTCCAGCCAGCGCGGTTCCGGCGTATCGTCCATTCGACCAGGATAACTTGCTGCTTGAAGTGATCCAAGCTCCA
>JASIGD010000460.1 GCA_030045295.1 Streptosporangiaceae bacterium | reverse complement strand
CACGCCCGCGCTCCCGCCGTCCGCCCGGCCTTAATCAGCTTCATCTTCCGCAGGCTATAGGAGTATCATCGGCTCCGGCGGTTCCGGCCGCCTCTGGGTCCGCGGGCAGAGCTGCAAGCTCACCGGTTACACGGCAGCGATCGACGGCGAGTCTTTCCCGCCCGAAGCGAGCGGACCCCGGGCGTGAGGGAAGGACTGGCATGCCCGGTGGGTCACGCGCACTGCCCGACCGGCCGAACCTCCGCTACCTCAGGCTCGAGGCCAAACGTCGCCTGGCCGCGGGAGAGTACCCGACGCTGCACGAGGCCCAGGCCGGCATCGCCCGGGAGCACGGCCAGCCCAGCTGGGCCGCCCTCAAGCAGCTGGTCTGCGACGCGCAGCAAGACCGCGCGCTGGACCAGTTGCGCTGGGTGATCTCCCGCTTCTCCGGCGCCCGGGAGCCGGGGTGGACCCCGCCCGGCGACGACGAGCTACGGCAGCACTTCAGCGAGCATCTCCTGACCGTGCGCCCGCCTGACACCCTGGTCGCGGAGATCAGCAAGGTGGCCGTAGACCTGCACGGGGACCTCGTGGTCATCCGCCAGACCCCGCTGCAGGCCCAGGTCGAGATGGCCGGCGTGCAGTGCCTGGCCGTGGTCGAGGCCGACCCGCCGCACCGGCTGACCGGCCTGCGCGCGATGCCCCTCGGCAGCCGGGTCCGCGACCCCCGGGTCACGGGCCCCGCCCCGGTCTCCACCCAGGGCGAGGTACCGCCCGAGGTACCCGGGATGGCGGATGAGGCCTTCGCCGAGCTGGGCCTGGCCGCCTTCCTCATCGCCGGCGGCGACCCCACGGCCCCGCAGCCGTGGGTGCTCGCCAAGGGCTGGGCGGATCTGGACCGGGGCGAGGCCCTCGAGCCCCGCCACCGGTTCCCGACCCCCGGGGTCACCGTCTTGGCCACCGCCACCGCCGTGCTCCGGCTCGCGGCCGACGGCCGCGTCGCCCTCGACCGCCCGGCCAACGACTACCTGCGCACCGTCCGCCTGGCGGACGACACCATCACGGTCAGGGAGCTGCTCAGCCACACCGCCGGGGTCGACGATCCCACCCTGGCGTACGCCGACGCCGTCCCTGACCTCCTAACGCTCATGGGACCGGTCGTCGCCTGCTCCGGCCCGCGCGGGGAACTGCGGCCCAGCAACGGCGGCTGTGCCGTGCTCGGCCAGCTGATCGCCGACGTCACCGCGGCGCCCTACGCGGACGCGGTCACCGGCCTGGTGCTGGCCCCGCTCGCGCTGCGCGACTCGTCGTTCCCGGCCGGCCCGGGCGGCATCGGGCCGGGCACGGTCACCGGGTACTACCTGACGCTCCAGGGCACGTTCGCCCCGGTCCCGGCCAAGATCCCCAACCTCCAGGCCGCGGCCGGGCTCTGGTCGACGGGGGCCGATCTCGTGCACCTGGGACTCGGGTGGTCATCGCTGCTGCCCGGGTCCCTCGCGCGCGAGGCGCTCACCGCGCAGACCGAGCCCTCCGCCGGCGGGAACCAGGCCGGCCTCGGCTGGCTGCTCAGCCCTGACGGTGATACCGCGATGCACTCCGGCGGCGGCTACGACGCCACCGCCTACCTGACCGTTCGCGTCCGCGATCACCGGACGCTCGTGGTGCTGACCAGCCGCATGATCCCGGTCAACACCATCGCCGACCGCCTGCTGCGCTCCTGGACCTAGGAGGACCACATGTACCAGCCGTACCCGACCGACGCCCAGATGCCCGAAGTGCAGCGCCCGCCCGTGCCGCCCTCGGTCAGCACCGCCGTCCGGGTCATGTACGCGGGCGCGGCCGCCACCGCGATCGGCGTCATCATCGATGTTCTCACGGTCAAAGCCACCAAGGCCGCGATCGAGAAGAGATCTCCGCACATGTCCGCGTCCCAGGTCAGCTCGGTCCAGCACGCCCTCGTCATCGGGTCCGTCGTCTGGGGGGTGATCGCCGTCGTGCTGTGGATCCTCATCGCCCGCAAATGCCAGAACGGCAAGAACTGGGCCCGGCTCACCGGAACGGTGCTGTTCGCCCTCGCCACCATCGACACGCTCGGATCGGCGATCGCGCCCGAGGCCGGCCTGGCCAAACTCTGGTTCGTGGTCATCTGGCTGTGCGGGCTCTCCGCGGTGATCCTGTTGTGGCGGCGCAGTTCGAGTGACTTCTTCCGGGGATGACGCCGTCGTGATCGAGGTAGACCGGCTGGTCAAGCGCTTCGGCGCGGTGACCGCGGTGGACGGGCTGAGCTTCACCGTCCAGCCCGGCCACGTGACCGGCTTCCTCGGCCCGAACGGCGCGGGCAAGACCACCACGATGCGGGTCATCCTGGGCCTGGACGCCCCCACCAGCGGTACCGCCACGGTCAACCGGCACCGGTACGCCGGCCTGATCCGCCCGCTGCACCAGGTCGGCGCGCTGCTCGACGCCACCGCGCTGCACGGCGGGCGCACCGCCCGGGCGCACGTGCTGTCGGTCGCGCAGAGTAATGGCATCGGCCGGCGCCGGGTCACCGAAGTCCTGCGGCTGACCGGCCTGGAAACGGTCGCGAACCGTCGGGTCAGCGGCTTCTCGCTCGGCATGAAGCAGCGGCTCGGCATCGCCGTCGCCCTGCTCGGCGACCCCCGGGTGCTGATGTTCGACGAGCCGGTGAACGGCCTGGACACCGAGGGCATCGCCTGGATCCGCCAGTTCCTCAAGGCGCTAGCCGCCGAAGGCCGGACCGTCCTGGTCTCCAGCCACCTGATGAGCGAGATGGCCCAGACCGCGGATCACCTGATCGTCATCGGCCGCGGCCGGCTGATCGCCGATACGCCCACCGCGCAGCTGATCGAGTCCAGCACCAGAAGGGACGTCCTGGTCCAGTCCCCGCACGCGGGCGAGCTGGCCGGGCTGATCACCGCCCGCGGCGGCACCGTGGCCCGGCAGGACGACGGCCGCCTGGCCGTGACCGGCCTGGACGCGCCCGCCATCGGGGACCTGGCCGCCGAGCATGGCCTCGCCGTGCACGCGCTGATCCCCCGTACCGCCTCCCTCGAGGACGCCTACCTGGACCTCACCGGCGACAGCGTCGAGTACCGCGCCGCCCGCCCGCAGGAGGCAGCCAGCCGATGACCGCCGCCGAAGCCCCCGCGCGCCAGACCGTACCGCCGCTCGCGGTCAGGGCCCGCGACGTGCTGGCCTGCGAGTGGACCAAGTTCTGGTCGGTCCGCTCGACCTACTGGACCTTGCTGGTCGCGGTGGTCACCCCGATCGGCACCGGCGCGATCGTCGCCGCCGCGCTCGCCCACCAGCCCGCGGGCGCGCCCGCGCCGACGCTGGACCCGCTGCTGCCCGGGTTCATCAGCCTGGAGTACGCGGCGCTGGCCGTCGGCGTGCTTGGCGTGCTGGCGTTCAGCACCGAGTACGGCACCGGGCTGATCCGCACCACGTTCACCGCGGTACCGCGGCGCCGCGCGGTGCTCGCCGCCAAGGCGGCCGTGGCCGGCGCGGTCACCCTGGCCGCCGGCGAGCTGGTCGCCTTCACCACGTTCTTCCTCGTCCAGGCCGTGCTGTCCGGTCACCACCTCGGCGTGTCGCTGTCCCACCCCGGCGTGCCGGGCGCGGTGCTGGCCGACGGGATCATCTTGTTCGTGGTGGCCATGATGGGCCTGGGCCTCGGCGCGATCATCCGGCACACCGCGGGCGGGATCACCGCCCTGGTCGCGCTCATCATCCTGCCCGCGACCCTCGGCCTGCTCCCGCCCCCGTGGGGCGCCCGGATCAGCCGGTTCACCCTGCTGGAGGCCGCGCGCCAGGTGACGGCGCTGCGCCCGGCCACGAACCTGTTTTCCCCGGCGCTGTCGACGCTGGTCCTGCTCGCCTGGCCGGCCGCTACCCTGGGCCTCGCCGCGCTGGTGATCACCCGCCGCGACGCGTGACCCCGGCCGCCGCCCGTCTAGGCCCGGCACAGTATCTGGCCGTGCGGGATGAGGAACCACCCGTCGTCGCTGGCCGCCCAGCGCAACCAGGCCCGGGCCAGCCGCTCCAGGTCGTCCCTGCTGGCCAGCCCCTGTTCGGTGGCCCGGTCCCCGAACGGCGATTCGGTCAGGCGTTCGGCCCACGACCGACCCCACCAGTCCCGGTCGGCGGGCCCGGTGTAACACCACGAGCTCGCCGACGCCTCGATCTCGGCGAAGCCCGCCGCGCGGGCC
>JASIGD010000459.1 GCA_030045295.1 Streptosporangiaceae bacterium | reverse complement strand
GCGACAGCAGCACGGTGCCGTCTTGCTCCAGGCCGCAGCCCAGCGCCTCGACCGCCTTGTCGTTGGCCGTGGCGTACACCGGCAGGCCGGCCGGGATCCCCGTGGCCTCGGCCGCCGCGGGGGTGACCTCGCCGAGCAGGCCGCCCGGGGGGACCAGGTCGAAGAGCATGTCGCGGGGCATGCCGGTCGAGGCGTAGGCGGCGGGATCGTCCGACCAGGTCGCGGTGTCCTGGTCGATGGGCCAGACGCCTTGGTAGTTGGCTGCGGCGTCGGTGAACTGGCCGGTCAGCCGGTGCGTGATGTAACCGGAGGAGGTGGTGACGTAGCGGGTCAGGGGGTTGCTCGGCTCGTAAGGGCGCGAGACCCGTTCGTCCATCCAGCTCTGCACCGGCTCGGTCAGGCTGCCGTCCGCGGCCAGCAGGGCCCGGCAGAACCGGATGGTGCACAGGCCGACGGCGGCGATGTCAGCCGGGTCGCCGGGGAACCCGGCCATGGCGTCTCGGCACGCCTGCTGGATGGAGTCCCAGATGTCGTCTCCGGGATGGATGGCATGCCCCGGCACCGAGATGTCGTAGGGCCTGAGCCGCCGGCGGGCCGAGGCCAGAGCGCGGCCGCGGGAGTCGAAGATCGTCACCTTAGTGCTCTGTGACCCGTTGTCGATGGCGAGCAGGTACGGCGTCATGATCGGCCCGTGACGGCGGTCGGCTCCAGCGGGAAGATCGTCCCCGCGTTCATCACGCCCTCGGGGTCGAAGGCGTGCTTAAGGGTCGACAGCAGGTAATAGGCGCTGCCGTGCTCCTGTTGCACCCACGGCGTGCGGTACTTGCCGATCCCGTGGTGGTGCACCATCGACCCGCCCGCCCGCAGGGCTTCGGTGACGATGATGGCGTTCAGCGGCTTGTGGTACACCTCGATCTCTTCGCGCGGGCTGCAGTTGATCGTGTAGTCGTAGACGAAGTAGAGGTTGGTTCCGGTCTGGTAGCTGTGCGAGGAGTGCGCGCCGAGCATCGTCAGGTCGCCGGCTCGCGGGAACTCGCTTCGGATCCGGCCCATCACGGCGTCGAACAGCTCGGCGACCCGTGACCAGTCGACCGACACTTCGGTGGTGAATCCGAGGTGCGCGTTCTGGAGCATGGCGGCCTTCTCGGCCTCGATCTCGTCCTGGCCCCAGTTGAGGTTCTCGAACCACTGCCGGATCAGGCGGGAGTCGACGCGCTCGTGTGGCCGGCCGGCGAACAGTTCCTCAATCGCCTGCGCCGTGGCGTCGGCGATGCCCTTCGGGCCCTCGGCGACGAGCACGACGACGTTTTTCCCGTGGTAGAAGCCGGCGAAGTGCTGCCGGGCATCCTCGGGGGAGTAGACGCGGCACACCGAGGGCCGGTACCCCGCGGTGATCAGCTCGCGGACGGCGGCGATGCCGTCCGCGAAGTCGCCGACCAGGAAGCCGAAGTACCGGTTGTTCTCCGGCTGGTAGCGGAAGAGCTTGACCGTGACCTCGGTGATGAAGCACAGCGCGCCCTCGCTGCCGATGACGACGTGGCGGATGTCCGGGCCCGCGGCCCGGCGCGGCACGTTCTTGATCCGGGCGACCTTCCCCCCGGGGAAGACGGCTTCGAGGCCGACGACCAGATCCTCGATCCCGCCGTACAAGGTGGAGAACTGGCCGATCGAGCGGGTCGCGACCAGGCCTCCCATCTGGGCCAGCGGCTTGGACTGGGGCGAGTGCCCGGTGGTCAGGCCCTGGGCCCGCAAAGCGTCTTCCAGCTCCTGAAGGCCGACGCCGCACTGCGCGGTGGCCATCATGTCGGCCGCGTTGATCGACAGGATCGCGTTCATCCGCGACCCGTCTACCACCAGACTGTCCTGCACCACGGTCTCCAGGCCGCCCTCGGTGGCGGTCCCTCCGGTCCGGGGGACGACGTTGACGAGGTTCTCCTCGGCGAAGCGCAGGATCGCCGCCACGTCCGCCGTCGAGGACGGGTAGACGATCGCGGCCGGGATCGGCCCGTCGTAGATGCCGTGCACGGAGGTGTACTTCTTGAACCGGTCCACGCTGGCCGCCTTCAGCTGCTGGTCGCCGGTCTCGACGCCGCCGGGCCCGAGCAGTTCGGTCATCGCCTCGACGATCGACCGGCGGTTCAGCGGAGACCGGGATGGGGCCATGGTCAGCTCTGCACTTTCTATCCCGAAGCGTGGGATGTCGGGCCGATTCCCGGGAGCACGCCGGCTACCGGGCCCCGGCTCAGCGGACGAGATACCCGCCGTCGACGACCAGGACATGGCCGTTGACGTAGTCCGCGGCCCGGCTGGCCAGGAAGACGGCGGCCCCCATCAGGTCAGCGATCTCACCCCAGCGGGCTGCGGGGATGTGCTCGACGATACGGCGATCGGCGGCGGGATCGGCCCGGGTCGCTTCGGTGATCGCCGTCTTGAAGTATCCCGGCGCGATGGCATTGACCTGGATGTTGTGCGTCGCCAACTCGTCGCAGTAGGCCTTGGTGAAGCCCACGATTCCGGCCTTGGTCGCGGCGTAGGCGGGCGACCGCTGACCGCCGAGGAAGGAGAACAGCGAGGCAATATTGATGATCTTGCCGGACCGTTGCTCGATCATGAACTTGCTCGCCTCATGGGCGAGTTCAAAGGCGGCGGTCAGGTTGACCGACACCATCGGGTCCCACTGGTCACGGCCGAACTCCTCCACGTCAGAGAGCAGGGC
>JASIGD010000458.1 GCA_030045295.1 Streptosporangiaceae bacterium | reverse complement strand
GCCAGCGGCAGACCCGGCGGCCCGGCGGGCCGCTGGGTCCAGGGCTCGGTCGGCGCTCATCAGCGTCCGCCGTCCCCGGCCTCGTCGAGCAGCGAACTGCGGGAGAAGGAGTGCAGGAATCTGGTCACCGGGCCGCGATGCTGTGAGACGTCCGCCAGCACGGGCGTCGGGTCGGCGGGCGGGAGCCAGTGCCCGGCGATCCTGCTGGCGCTGCTCGCGTCGCGCAGGCGCGGGTTGCCGAGCTCGTCGATCCCGGTGTTCAGCAGCACCAGGGCGGTGCCTATCAGCGCCACGGCCAGGCCCGGCGGCACGAACCACCACCAGGCTCCGAGCTGGAGGGCCTGCTGGCTCTCCGCCCAGTACAGGATGGTGCCCAGACTCCAGGTGTTGAGGTCGGCGAGGCCGATGAAGGCCAGGGCGACCGAGGCGCCGATCGCGTAGAGCACCGTGTTGACGAAGCTCGCCGCGATCAGGCTCACCTCGTTGGGGATGATCTCGACGGTAATGATCCGCCAGGTTCTCTCGCCGGTCTCCTGGGACGCGGCCACGAAGTCGCGGCTCCTGATGGCCAGGGTCTGGGCCCGGATCACCCGGGCCCCCCACGGCCAGCCCAGCCCGCTCAGCACGATGATGGTCGGCCACTCTCCCCTGAGCGACGGGTAGCCGAGCAGGACGATGAGCAGGGGCAGCGCCGGGATCACCAAGAACACGTTGGTCACCAGCGATAGCAGTTCGTCCCAGAAGCCGCCCAGGTAGGCGGCCGCCACCCCGACGATGACAGCCAGCACCGTGGCCACCACGCCGACGACGATCGCGAGCTCGAGGGTGAGCCGGATCCCGACCAGGAGCTGCGACAGCACGTCCTGCCCGGTCTGCGTGGTGCCGAGGAGGTGGGCCGCGCTGGGCGCGTTCATCGACGCGCTGGGCGAGGGGTTCTGGTACGAGGGGTCGTAGGGGGTGACCAGCGGCCCGATGATCGCGGCGAGTACGAAGAAGCCGAGCAGGAACGCGCCCACCTTGGCCTTGGTCGGCATCCGGCGCCAGCGGCCGGGCTGGGCGGCTTCCTCGGCGACCGCGGTCGGGTCGGCGGTTATCGCCGGGGGGGCGACGGTCATCGCGCCTCCCTGACTCGTGCGCGGGGGTCGACGAACACGATGATGACGTCGACGATCAGGTTGGCGAGCAGGACGGCGAACGTGATCACGAGGAAGACGGCCTGCATCACCGGGTAGTCGTCCGAGGTGACCGAGTTGAGCAGCAGCAGGCCGATGCCCGGGTAGGAGAAGACGATCTCCATGATCAGGGCGCCGGACACCACGAAGCCGACCGCCAGCGCGAATCCCTGCAGCTGCGGCAGGAGCGCGTTGCGCGCGGCGTAGCTGAAGATGACCCGGCGGTTGGGCAGGCCCTTGGCCTGGGCGGCGACTACGTAATCCTCGCCGACGGTGGTGATCATGACGTTGCGCATGGTCAGCATCCAGCCCGCGATCGAGGTGAGCACGATGGTGAGCGCCGGCAGCAGCGAGTGGTAGACGGCGCTGCCGATGAAGTCCCAGTGCCACCCCGGGATCAGGCCCTCCCCGTAGCCCTGGCCGACCGGGAAGACGTGCAGCTTGAGGGCGAACAGTTCGAGCAGGATCAGCGCGAAGAAGAAATAGGGGATGGCCTGCAGGAACATCAGCCCAGGCAGGACGCGGTCGAGCGACCCGCCGTGCCGCCAGCCGGCCAGGATGCCCAGGCCGGTGCCGATCAGGAAGGCGATGACGGTCGCGGTGCCCACCAGGGTGATCGTCCAGGGGAGTGTCTCGGCCAGCAGCGTCGAGACCTGGGCCGGGTACTCGGCGACGGACGTGCCGAAGTTGAAGTGCGAGATGTTGACCAGGTACGCCCAGTACTGGTGCCAGATCGAACCGGGATGCCCCACCCCGAGCATGGCCTCCAGCGCGCGGTAGGCCGAGGGCTGCAGGGTGCCGGGGAACTTGGCCATGATGCTCTCGACCGCGTTGCCCGGCATCAGGCGCGGGATGAAGAAGTTGATGGTCAGCGCCGCCCAGGCCGCGACAACGTAGAAGATCAGGCGGCGGACGATGAAGGACACGGCGGCTCCTATGCCTTCGCTGGCTTACGGCTGGGCTGGCGGGATGCCCGGGCCGGGACGCGGCTGCCAGCCTGCCGCGCGATACGGCTACCCGGCGCCGCGGCGGCCAGGTCGGCGCTCGAGAATTCGAGGGTCTTGACCGCCTGGCGCGTCGCGGTGCCGTGCGGGCACCCGCAGCTGGCGCGCAGCACGAGTTCGGTCGGCAGCAGGTCGACCGTGGGCCGCAGCGTCGGGTCCGCGATGCGGTCGAGCAGGCGGGCGCAGGCCCGCTCACCGAGCATGCGCGTGGGCTGGTGAACGGTGGTGAGCGGCGGATCGAACAGGCTGGCGGGATAGATGTCGTCGAAGCCGACCAGGGCCACGTCGGCCGGCACCCGCACGCCGGCCGCGGCGAAGGCCCTGAGCACCCCGATCGCCATCTGGTCGTTGGCGCAGACGACCGCGTCGGGTAGCGCACCGCCGTGCCTGGCGAGCAGTTCTTCCCCGGCTTGCTCACCGCTGTGGACGCTGAAGATACCGTGTGCCGAGCCGATGAGCTCGCATTGCGGGTTGGAGCGCAGCACGTAGTGGAGGGCGAGTCGCCGCTCGATGGCGTCAGGCGCATCCGGCGGCCCGTCGACGTGGAACAGCCGCCGCGCGCCGTGTTCGGCGATGAGGTGGGTGACGATCGCGGCTGAGCCGGAGAAGTTGTCGGCCGCTACGACGTCGGCTCCCTGGCCGCCGGGTATGCCGGCTATGACCACCACGGGGAGGCGCGCGGCGAGGCGCTCGATGTAATGCGAGGCGACGAACCCTTCGCCGATGAGGATCCCGTCGACCTTGCCCGAGAGCGCATCCAGCCGGGGGACATCCGGCTGGCCGGTGGCATCTGACTGCATGAAGGTGATCAGCAGCGACCAGTCGTGGTAGCGGATGCGCTCCTCGACTCCGCGTAGCACCTGGTCGTAGTAGAGCAGCCCGGCGTTCTCGAGGGCGTCATCGATCTCCCGCTCCTTGCACACCAGGCCGATGACGTCCTTGCGGCGCCGGGACAGGCTCTGGGCGGCGCCGTCGGGTACGTACCCGAGTTCCTCGATAGCCTGCCTGACCCGCGCCCTGGTGCCCTCGCGGACGCCATCCTGGCCGTGCACCACGCGCGAGACCGTGGCGGTGGAGACGCCGGCCAGGCGCGCGACGTCATAGAGCGTTACCACGTCTTCTCGATCCGTGACACGGCTGTAAGTGTCTGCCCGATCAGCGCCATGGTCATAGACCCCTTGCCTTACAGTTGTAAATCCCTTGCATAAACGTGATGTAAACGTTTACACCAGAAATCTAAGCGCTTACACTAACCCTCAGCACAGGGCCGGTCAAGGTCCGTGGTCGCACAACAGGGAGAAGCCGATGACTGAACCGGCGCTAGCTGCTAACGGTGTCCTGCGGTTCCCGGACGGATTCGTCTGGGGAGCATCGACGGCCGCCTATCAGGTCGAGGGAGCGGCGAGCATCGACGGCAAGGGTCCGTCGGTGTGGGACACCTTCAGCCACGTGCCGGGCAACGTCCGCGGCGGCGACACGGGCGATATCGCCTGTGACTCCTACCACCGGTACCGCGAAGATATCGCGCTGATGGCCTCGCTGGGCCTGAACGCCTACCGGTTCTCGATCTCCTGGCCTCGCGTGCAGCCCGGCGGCCGCGGCGGCGCCAACTCCAGGGGCCTGGACTACTACCGCGCGCTGCTGGACGAGCTCGGCGAGCACGGCATAGCGGCCGTGGCAACGCTCTACCACTGGGACCTCCCCCAGGAGCTCCAGGACGCGGGCGGCTGGGCGGTACGCGATACCGCGGAGCGCTTCGCCGAGTACGCCGCCATCTGCCAGGGGGCACTCGGCGACCGGGTGGCTCGCTGGATCACGCTGAACGAGCCGCAGGTGGTTTCCAATAACGGTTACCGTCACGGCAACCACGCCCCGGGGCTGCGGGACGCGGCCGCGGCCGCCGCCGCCACTCACCACCTGCTGCTCGGCCACGGGCTGGCCACTCGGGTGCTGCGCGACCTGGGCGCCGCCGAGGTCGGCATCACCCTCGACCTGCATCCGATCCGCGTCGTCGGCAACGGCCTGGCGGGCGACGTCGAGAAGGCCCGGCTGATCACGGACGCGATGGTGAACGGCATCTACCTCGAGCCGGTGCTGCACGGCCGTTACCCGTTGTACGCGCCGGCGGACCTGCTTCCGCCTCCCGCGCTCGTCGCCGACGGCGACCTGGAGACCATCCATCAGCCGCTGGACTTCCTCGGCATCAACTACTATTCCCCGGTCTTCCTGCGGGCTGGCGACCCGGCCAACCTCAGGCGCAACGAGGAGCCGGCCCGCTGCGCGGTCCCGGGCGTCGTCGAGTACCTGCCGGACGGGCTGGAACGGACCACGATGGGCTGGCT
>JASIGD010000457.1 GCA_030045295.1 Streptosporangiaceae bacterium | reverse complement strand
GTCTCCAGCCCTTGCCTCGCCGACGTCGAGCGGAAGCCGCCCGGCGTCAAAGGGGGCTGGCAGGTGATCTCATCGCTTGTTCCCGCCAGAGGGGAATCTCGATGGCGCTCTACATGTACCAGGCCTCCTATAGCGCAAAGTCGATGGCGGCTCAGCTCACGGAGCCGAAGGACCCCGTGGAAGCCCTCAGGCCGGCGCTGGAGGAGGTGGGAGCCAAGCTCGTGGTGGCTGGCTTTCCGTTTGGCGAGTATGACGTAGTTGTCGTGTATGAGGCACCCGATGACGTGACCGCGGCCAGCGTCGCGATGGCAGTTGCCGCCGCGGGCGAGGTGAAGTCGGGCAAGACCACGCGGCTGCTCAGCGGGCAGGAATGGCTCGAGTCTTTGCGCAAACGCAGGATTGTCAAAATGCGGAAAGCGCGCTAGCCGCACCCCCGTCGGCGCCAATTACCGGAACCCTTGCAGAGCGGCCGCAGATGCGCAGCCCAGTTGGGTACGGTACCGGGAAGTATCGATCAGTGGTCTGGGGAGTCTTCCGCTGGTCTGTCCTGGCTAGGGCGGTTACGCATCGAATGAGAGCGAGCTGGCCTGGCTGGCGCGCAGGTTCGTGACGTGCTGGTCGAAGTTGAGCTTGTCGAACAGGGAGACCCCTTCGGCCATTGACGAACATAGCGCGTCCTCGGTGGCCTGAATGACCTCAGCCTTATCGATGGCGGCTGCCATTTCCGCTTCGGTGGCGACGACGATTCCGTCGTCGTCGCCGAGCAGGATGTCACCGGGGTTGACCGTGACGTTACCGAGCAGCACGGGCACGTTGACCTCGGGCATGACCATGGCGCTGGCCGCACGCGGCGTCGCCCCGCGCGCGTATATCGGCATGGTCATCCGCTTCAAGGTCGCCATGTCGCGGCAGAAGCCGTCGATGACGATGCCGGCCATGCCGCGGCGCGCTGCCTCGCCGGCGAACAGTTCTCCGGCGACGGCGTGCTGCGATCCGCCGGCGGCCACGACGAGCACCTCACCGGGCCCGCTTTGTTGCAGGGCGCCGAGGACCGACAGCAGATCATCGCGCGCGTTCGCCGTGACCGCGCGCCCCAGAAGCCGGCTGCGGGCCGAGACCGGCCTGATAGCTGCGGGCAGCACGCGCAGCGACTTGTTCGCGTCAGACACGGTCGATGCGTCCAGCCGCTCCAGCCGGGACAGCAGACTCAGGTCATTACGCGGCGAGTTCGAGACGGACATCAGAAGGTCCTTACCAGTACGCGATGAGCCCGATAGAGGAAGTCGCCCGGTTCAAGGGCCGGCCAAGACAGCGAACAAACCCTGTTGCCCGGGCTAGCCGAGCCCGGCCGGTTCCGGTCGGCGGGTGGAGGCGTACACGGACAGGAGAAAAGTTGCCGTCGTCTGGGGAGACGGTCGGGACGGGTGCTGACTTCGCCGGGCCTGCGACGGGAATCCTAGCTCAGTAATTCCGCGGATAGCGCGATCATCGGTCAATGCCTGCGCCCGGGGGTCCAGAACCCGGCCGGGATCAGCGGTCTTCCGTGTCCTTCGTCTGCCGCTGACTCGCTGGCGGCAGCCGCTTACCGGGATGTTCTCCTGCCGGGTGTGCCGGTGCCCGCGCGGGCAGATGCCGATGGTGGTAGCAGCCCTCGGTGCTCCGGCATGGGTACGGTCACTGTTGCGTACCCTGGGATAGAGGGAGAGCATCATGAACATGACAACGGGCTTCGACCGCCGGCATCCGCGGGGCGTGATACTCATCCGGGCGCTGGTCACGGTCTGGCTGCTCGCCCTGACCGGCATCTTGCTGGCCTACGGCTACTGGGGCTGGGCGCTGCTGACGCTCGCCGGCGCGGTGGCAAACAGCATGCTGGCCTATGGCGTCTTCCGGGCGACAAGGCGCTGACGGAGTCAGGGATGAGGGCTTACGAAATCCGGGTTAGCCATAAATGTGGATTGGTCGGAGATCCCGAGATAGGCCAGACTGACTAGCACCGTGTTCTGCTGATTTCAAACAGTTGCCCCATCCGGGTCATCGGACATGTCCTGCCAGCAATGCGCGAAGCGGCGACGCGAGATCACTCCCGGTATCTCCATAAGCAGGGTTATTCAGTGCGACGTAGTGACATTGCCAGGCTGGAATGTCAGTGCTGTCAGCGTAACTGCAGCATCCCACTGTGCCTTCTGATTGGCAGGGTAGCTCCAGTAGAGAGTATCGATAGAGCCAGGGCCGACCACGTCCCGCTGGTACACGATAGTGCGGCCGTTATTCTTGTAGCCGCTCACCGTGATGATGTCTCCGCTGATGTTGACGTAGACGACAGACATGACGCGGGCGTCGGCCGCTTCGTCCTGCTCAGGTGAATAGTTAAGAACGTTATTTGTTCCGTAAACCGCTAGCAGAACCTGGCCATCCGGCGAGGTCCATGCTTGTCCGTCGCCGTCTTCGGGCGGCGGTTGCGCCCTGAAGGACGAGGGCAGGAGCGTGGTGAATCCGTAACGCGGATTGGCGTATTCGTTGTAGCCAGGCGTGTCGCTTCGCCGGCTGCCGGGAGATGACGATGGCGGCAGCGAGGACCGTGGTGAGCCAGCGGGCACGGACGCAGATGGGCGCAGCTTCACCAGTGGGGGTGGCGTGCTCGAATGAGAGGTAGCTGACGCTGCGCGGGCGTCGGTACCCGAGGGTGAATGGGAGGAGGCGCTGGTTACGGCGACAACCGCGACGACAGCGCCGGCAGCGGCAGCGGCAGCCATGGCCACGCCGAGGCGCCTGAGACGGGCTTCATGCCGGGTACGCCGGAGATGCCATAGGTGTCGTGACTCCCGGGGTTCCTGGGAACTAGCGGGCAGGTTGACCTGCTCCACGACGGCGCCGTGCACCGCAGGCGCCGCGCCGGACGGCCACAGGGCAGCCAGCAGCGGCACTGCCTCGGCCAGGCGCGACCGGCCGCGGTCTTCCCAGTCCTGGCCGTAGACGTACGCGGCGACCGTGCGCAGTTCGCTGGCCAAGGCGGCCGCGTCGGCGGGCCGCTCCCCGACATCCTTGGCCATTCCGGCAGTTACCAGCGGCCGCAGCGGCTTGGGTACCGCCTCCAGTGATACCGGCTCGGATTGGTGCTGGGTCAGCAGCGCCTCGGCGGTCTGCCCAGTGAACGGCGGATGACCGGTCAGGCACTCATAGAAGGTGGCCGTGGCCGCATAGACATCCCCGGCCGGGCTGGCCGGGGCGCCCCTGAACCGCTCCGGCGGCGCGTAGGCCAGCGTGTCGGGCGGGATCGGCCGGTCCCCCGCCCGCGCCGCGATGCCGAAATCGGTCAGCTTGCTGAAGCCGTCCCCGTCGACGAGCACGTTCTCCGGCTTGTAATCCTGGTGCATCACCCCGCGCCGGTGCGCCGCCGCCAGACCCAGCAGCGAGCCCTGCAACACCACCAGCGCCGCCTCCGCCGTGGTCTTACCCTGATGGGACAAGATCTCCCGCGCCGAGACCCCGTCGACGAGCTCCATCACGATGGCCCCACCCGCCGGCGACTCGATGTACTCATACAGCCGGACCACGTTCGGATCATCCAGCGAGGCCAGCACGGCCGCCTCATCGCGGAACGTGGCCGCGAACCCGGGATCGGCCAGCAGGTCACCGCGCAGGTACTTGACCGCCACCAGGGTCCCTGACGCGTCATGCCTGGCCAGCACCACCTCGCCGAATCTGCCGGAGCCCAGTGCCCGCCGCCCGGTATACCCGGGAATCTCCCATTCCGGCATTTCAATCCGCCCCCTCCGCCGGGTCGGGCCGGTTCACCAGGCCGGACAGCACGTCCCGTCGTACCGGGGCGAGGCGAGCTGGTGGCCGCAGATGGCAGGTGGACCGGCAGTTGATCACCGCATCGGATGACGCTTTCCGCATCTGGCTACCACCGCGCCTCAGCGGATGCGCTGCTTCGGTATCACGACAGGTTCAGGCACCAACACCGTCCTCGGGCGTCCTGGCGGCCGCCATTTCCTGCTCCGCCGGTGCGCTACCTCGCGCAGCTGCGGCCCTCCAGACCACGCCGGCCATCTGACCCTACGAACTGAGTACCCGAGTCTTACACCGCGACCATCATTAGGTCAATGGCTGCCGGGTTGCCATATAAATGCTCAACCAGGATCTGCTATCCGCCTTGAACGGCCAGCTGAGACGGCATAATCCGCGCTCGCGCTCCCGGGCCGACCCGCCGCCCACTGAAAACGCCCGATAATCAGGCGACGCGAAGGAATATGCGCCAATAAGGTGCGCACGTGCAGATGCGGGCGTCGGCCGACCTGTGGTCACGTAGGTAGCCACATCCAGTTCGCCCAGTAATTAGCAAGGCCGTATGGCCAGCGGCGGGCCGCATTGTGCGCGCGTCAGGCCGGACGCTATCGACGACGGGTTTGGCGGTGTGTGGCCAGGCCTGCTACGGAGGTGGCTAGCGCTCTTCTGCGGTGATCCGCGTCTCCGGATGGGCGGGGGCGGCTGCGAGGACGGCGAGCGCCTGTTCGGCATCGGCCAGCTCACCCATGAGGCCGACGCGGCCGCCCCCGTAGACGAGACAAAGGCCCCGGCGGGCCACCAGAGCTCCAAGGGCGCGGGC
>JASIGD010000456.1 GCA_030045295.1 Streptosporangiaceae bacterium | reverse complement strand
CGGCCGACACCCGGTCCCCGTCGGCGACGGCGATCTTGATGATGGTGCCCTGCATCGGGCTGATCAGGGTGTCGCCGCTGGTCCGGGGGACCGAACGGCGGGCGCGGCTGCCACCACGGCCTCGTTCGGGAGAATCGGCCGCCGCGGCCGGGCGAGGCGGCTGGCCCAGCCCGGCCGGCAGCACCACCTCGAGCCGTCTCCCGCCCACTTCCACGGTGACCGTGTCCCGGTCCGGCTGCGGAGCGGTTTCGGCCGGCTCCTGCGCCGGCATCGGGGTGGCGAACTCGGTCTCGATCCAGCGGGTATGCACCCGCAGCGGCTCGCCGGCGAAGGCCGGGTCGGCGACCACGGCCCGGTGGAAGGGCAGCACGGTGGGCATCCCGCCGACCTCGAACTCGGCCAGCGCGCGGGCGGCCCGCTGCAACGCCTGGGTGCGGCTGGCTCCGGTCACGATGAGCTTGGCGATCAGCGAGTCGAACACCTGGGGGACCGTCATCCCGTTCGCGTACCCGGCGTCCAGCCGGACGCCCGGGCCGGACGGAGGATTCCAGGTCGTGATCGTCCCCGGCGTCGGGAGGAAGTTCCGGCCCGGGTCCTCGGCGTTGATCCGGAACTCGATCGAGTGACCCCGGGCGGGCGGGTCGTCGTAGCCGAGCGGCTCGCCGTCCGCGATCCGGAACATCTCGCGCACCAGGTCGATGCCCGTGACCTCCTCGCTGACCGGGTGCTCGACCTGCAGCCGGGTATTGACCTCGAGGAAGCTGATCGTGCCGTCCTGGCCGACGAGGAACTCGCAGGTGCCCGCGCCGACGTAGCCCGCCTGCCGCAGGATGGCCTTGGAGGACCGGTACAGCGCCTCGACCTGCTCCGGCGACAGGAACGGAGCCGGCGCCTCCTCGACGAGCTTCTGGTGCCTGCGCTGGAGCGAGCAGTCCCTGGTCGACACGACCACCACGTGGCCGTACGCGTCGGCTAGGCACTGCGTTTCCACGTGCCGCGGCCGGTCCAGGTACCGCTCGACGAAGCACTCGCCGCGGCCGAACGCCGCGGTGGCCTCCCGGACCGCCGACTCGTACAGCTCGCCGACCTGGTCCTCGCGCCAGGCCACCTTGAGGCCGCGGCCGCCGCCGCCGAACGCGGCCTTGATCGCGACCGGATAGCCGTATTCGGCGGCGAACGCCCTGATCTCCTCGGCGTCGCGCACCGGGTCCTGCGTGCCCGGGGTCAGCGGCGCGCCGGCCTGGCGGGCGATGTGCCTGGCCCGCACCTTGTCGCCGAGCGCCTCGATCGCCTCCGGCGGCGGGCCGATCCAGGTCATGCCCGCCCCGGCGACCGCCCGGGCAAAGCCGGCGTTCTCGGCCAGGAACCCGTACCCGGGGTGCACCGCGTCCGCGCCGGACTCGAGCCCGACCTTGATGATCTTGTCGACGTCCAGGTAGGTTTCCCGGCCGGTCGTACCGGCCAGCGAATACGCTTCGTCGGCCATCCTGACGTGCAGCGCGTCCAGGTCGGGCTCGGCGTACACGGCCACGCTGGCCAACCCGGCATCACGGCACGCACGCACCACGCGGACCGCGATCTCGCCGCGGTTCGCGATCAGCACCTTGCGCACGATAGCCTCCATGGTCTGCTGCGCAGGAGTCTAGATTCAGCTGGGTCACCACGCCACGCCGAGGCCGCCGCGCGCCAGGCCGACAGCGGCCAGCGCGGCCGGCGCGCCGCTTGATCCCGGCCGCAACGTGAGGCCCGGCCCAAGCCGCGGCCGATGAACGACGGCAAAACGCGCGGGGTCTGGCGCCGCTCGGGGAGTTTGTCTCCCGCTATACGCCCTTCCTCAACCGAAGTGTGATCTCAGGTACGTAGAGTAAACGCCAGACCGGTTGCGGGGCCGTCTCTTCGGGGCTGGGATACCGGTGTCGCCGGCGTTGGACAGCGCGATTACGGCGACTTTTTCGTTACGACGCGGTAACGAAAAACGTGACGAAGCTATGTCCCTGGCCTGGGCGTGCGTTGAGCTTGTAAGGACGGCAGGGCGGAAGCGAAGGGAGCCAGGGTGCGGCGGATCCTCGTGGGGTGCCGAGCATGAGCGTGCTCGGCATGCTGGCGTGGTTCGCGGCGGCGGTGAGCCTCTGGCTCGGCGCCCGCCGGCACGACAGCGCCTGCGCGCGGGGTTACCGCTGGCTCGCCGTTGCCGCCGGGCTGTACTGCGTCGGGCTGGTCGTCCAGCAACTGTTCGGGACGACGAGTCCGGCCTCCGGATTGTCACTGGCCGATCTGCCGCCGCTGCTGGCGGTGGCCGTCGCGGCGGTCGGAATCGCGACGCTCAGCACGGCGGACAGGGAAGGCGGAACCCCGGGCAGCGACGGCCAGGACCCGGCCGAGAGCGCGGCCCGGTCTGTCCTGCCCGGCCTCGCGGACGGCTACGTCATGGCGGTCGCCTTGCTCGTGATCGGCTGGGTCACGCTGTTCAGCGCGGAGTACCACCGGTCCGGTGAGCGGCCGGGTACGTTCCTGCTCGCGCTCATCCATCCACTCGTGGACCTGGCCGTGCTCGGCGCGCTGCTGCCCATGGTCGCGACCGCGTGGCGCCGGGTCATGCTGCCCTACCTGTCCCTGCTCGCCGCCGCGGTCGGCGACGCCCTGGCGGTGGGCCAGCGGGTGCTGGGCGGGCATGCCGGCGTCGCGGCCCAGTTGATGACCGTGGTCGCGGCGGTGCTGCTCGGCGTCGCTCCCTGGTGGACGGCCGGGACCCGACGGCGGCGCTGGACCCGCCGGACCTCGAGTTCGGCCGCCGCCACCACCACCGCGGCGCTGACCGCGGTCGCGGCCACGCTGGTCGTCATCGGCGCGGGCCTGGCCGGCGCCCCCACGTCCGGGATCGCCCTGATCGTGGCGGGCGGCGCGGGCGTGCTGGTGCTGGCCGTGCGGGTCTTCATGCTGGTCCGGGAGAACGCAGCGGTCGTGCGGACCTGGCAGGAGTCCAGCCAGAGCCTGCGCGAGCTGGCCAGCCGGACCAGCGACCTGGTGCTGATCTGCGACTTCGACGGCGTCATCAGCTACGCCAGCCCGGCCGTCAGTGACTACGGCTACGCGCCCGCCGACCTGTCGGGCCGACGGCTACTGGATTACGTACATCCCGAGGATCGCGCCGCCGCGCTGACCGCGGCGCGGCTCGCGCTCAGCGGCCAGGCCCCGGCCGGTCAGGCCGCACCCGCGGGAACCGAAGAACCCGCGAGCCGGGGCCGGTTCCCGGCCCGCGTGCGCGCGGCCGACGGGACGTGGCGGCACGTCGAGTCCACCGTGATGCGCTACCTGGTCCCCGGCGCACCCGACCAGATGCTCGTCACCGCCCGCGACGTCAGCGACCAGGTGGCGCTCCGCCAGCAGGTCGCGCACCTGACCTTCCACGACGGGCTGACCGGCCTGCCCAACCGGGCCTACGTCGAGGAGCGGGCCAAAGACGTGCTCGCCGACGCCGGCGCGGCCAGCCGGACCGGCGTCATCTTCCTCGACCTGGACCGTTTCACCGCGGTCAACGACTCTGTCGGGCACGGCGCCGGCGACCTGGTGCTCGCGCAGGCGGCCAGGCGCCTGCGCGCGATCGTCCCCGTCCACGACACCGTCGCGCGCTGGGGCAGCGACGAGTTCGCCGTCCTGGTCGAGAACGCCGGCGGGGTCCAAGAGGTGGCCGAGATCGCCGAGCGGCTGGCGGTCGCGGTCGCCGGGGAACCGTTCCAGGTCGCCGGCCAGCAGATCGCGCTCACCGCGAGCGTCGGCGTCGCGCTGGCCGACTCCGCAGCCCAGGAAGACCCCGGAGCCGCGGAAAATCCCGGAACCCGGGACAACCCGGGAATCCCGGAAGACCGCGAGGCCGCGGAGGCGGCAGGGTCCCCCCGGGATACGGCGAGCCCCGGCAACCCGCCCGGTCTCGTGCTTCGCAACGCGGACGTGGCCATGTCCCGGGCGAAGGAAGCCGGCGGCGACCGCGTGGAGGTCTACGCCGCGCACATGCAGGCGGACGCGGTGCGCAAGGTCGAGATGGTTACCGATCTGCAGCGGGCCATCAGCAACGGCGAGCTCACCCTGCACTACCAGCCGATCGTCGATCTGGCCACCGCCCAGGTCACCGGGGCCGAAGCGCTGGCCCGCTGGTGGCGCGGGGACCAGGTCGTCGCTACCCGCGATTTCCTCGTCGCCGCCGAGGACTCGGGCCTGATCGTGCCGCTGGGCGAGTGGGTGCTGCGCGAGGCCTGCGCCCAGGGCGCCGCCTGGCGGCGCGACGGCCGCGACGTCGGGGTGTCGGTTAACCTGTCGGCCCGGCAGATCACCGCGCCCGCGTTCACCGCCCACGTGGCGACGGTCCTCGCCGACACCGGCCTGCCGGCCGCGGCGCTCACGCTCGAGGTGAGCGAGCGGGTGCTCCTCGAGCAGGACGGGCTGGTCGCCAGCCAGCTCGCTGACCTGCGCTCGCTGGGTGTGCGGCTGGCCATCGACGATTTCGGCGCCGGTCACGCCTCCCTGGCCTGCCTGCGGCAGCTTCCGCTGGACGTCATCAAGGTCGACCCCTCGTTCGTGGCCGGCCTCGGCCAGGACGATCGGCTCACGCTGCTCACCAGGACCGTGGTGCAGCTGGGCCGCGACCTCGGCCTGCAGGTCATCGCGGAGGGCATCGAGCAGCCCCGCCAGCTCACCGCGTTGCGCGAGATGCGCTGCGGGTACGGCCAGGGATTCCTCCTCGCCCGGCCGATGGTCGCCGCCGGGGTCGAGGCGCTGATCAAGAAGGCACTGATCAGCGCCGTCGCCGACGAGCCAGGTGAGCGGCCCGTCTCGGAATGTGAGACAATTGCGTGACCGATTGACGTTCCGATTCCCAACCGCAGTAAGGTGATACGCGTGCAGCACCCACAGATTCTCGTACTTGGCTGGCGCGCAGGCAGCTGACCAAGCCAGCTCACTGCGCGCTCCCCTCGACTGCCGCCAGGCACGGGGGGATTTTTTATGCCGCTGACTCCGACGCCAGGGAGATAACCGATGACCGAGCAGATGACGGGCCGCAAGGGTTCCGGGGTGCCGCCCGGCCCCGAAGGACCCGCGGGGAGCCCCCCGAACCCGGCCCCGCCCGGACCCGCCGTACCCAGCCCGCGCGATCTGGCCACCCGC
>JASIGD010000455.1 GCA_030045295.1 Streptosporangiaceae bacterium | reverse complement strand
CCGGGCGCAGGTTCGGCGCTGCTGCGGCTGGTGGCGGCCGGCGCGCTGATCGCCGCCGGCGCGCTGGTCATGCCCCACGTGGCGCGGCACTAGCGGCCCCCGGGGACGAGCCGGCGGCCCTTGTAGGGATATACAAGAGGGACAGCTAATAGTCCGGTCTTCCTTGGGGCCTGGCGGCTTACGACCAGGCTGGTCAGGAGGGAAGATGGGGCTCTACGCGACAGGACGACCGACGGGCAGGAAAGGGGCAGGAGCCGATGGCTGAGATTGTCCGGGCCGGGCTCATCCAGCAGCGCTGGACCGGGGACAAGGAATCGATGATCGCGGCGGCGGTAGACCATATCCGGGCCGCGGCCTCGGCCGGCGCGCAGGTGGTCTGCCTCCAGGAGCTCTTCTACGGGCCGTACTTCTGCCAGGTGCAGGACGCCGACTATTACTCCTACACCGAGCCGATCCCCGACGGCCCGACGACCAGGCTGATGCAGGACGTGGCCCGCCAGCACGGCATCGTGATCGTCGCGCCGATGTACGAGGAAGAGTACCCAGGGCTGTACTACAACACCGCCGCGGTCATCGACGCCGACGGCAGCTACCTGGGCAAGTACCGCAAGACGCACATCCCGCAGGTCAAGGGGTTCTGGGAGAAGTTCTACTTCCGGCCGGGCAACCTGGGCTATCCGGCTTTCGACACCGCCGCCGGCCGGATCGGCGTGTACATCTGCTACGACCGGCACTTCCCCGAGGGCTGGCGGGCGCTCGGCCTGGCCGGCGCGCGGATCGTGTTCAACCCGTCGGCGACCAGCCGGGGCCTCTCGCAGTACCTGTGGCGGCTCGAACAGCCCGCCTCCGCCGTGGCCAACGAGTACTTCGTCGGCGCGATCAACCGGGTCGGCGTCGAGCCGCTCGGCGACAACGACTTCTACGGCCAGACCTACTTCGCGGACCCGCGCGGCCAGCTCGTCGGCGACGCCGCCGCCGACGACAAGGACGAGGTGGTGGTGCGCGACCTGGACATGGCCCAGCTGGCCGAGGTCCGGAACCTGTGGCAGTTCTACCGGGACCGCAGGCCCGACCAGTACGAATCGCTGGTGCAGCCGTGAGGACGCTGATTTCCGGCGGCACGGTGGTGACCGCCGAGGGGACCTCCGAGAGCGACGTGCTGGTAGACGGCGAGAAGATCGCGACGGTCGTCGCCCGCGACGCGAGCGGGCCGGCGGCCGAGCGGGTCGACCGGGTCATCGACGCGACGGGCAGGTACGTGCTGCCCGGCGGGATCGATGCGCACACGCACATGGAGATGCCGTTCGGCGGGACGTTCTCCGCGGACACGTTCGAGACCGGCACCCGGGCCGCGGCGTGGGGGGGCACCACGACGATCATCGACTTCGCGGTCCAGGCCAAGGGCACCTCGCTGCTCGCCACCTTGGACAAGTGGCACGCGAAGGCGGACGGCAACTGCGCGATCGACTACGGCTTCCACATGATCGTGTCCGACGTCAACGACACGACGCTGAAGGAGATGGACGCTTGCATCGCCGCCGGGGTCAACAGCTTCAAGATGTTCATGGCCTACCCCGGGGTGTTCTACGCCACCGACGGCGAGATCCTGCTGGCCATGCAGCAGGCCGCCCGCTCGGGCGCGACGGTGATGATGCACGCGGAAAACGGGATCGCCATCGACCAGCTGGTCGCGCAGGCGATCGCGGCGGGCCGGACCGACCCGGTGAACCACGGCCTGACCCGGCCGCCGGAGCTGGAGGGCGAAGCCACCTCCAGGGCGATCACGCTGGCCAAGGTGGCGGGCTGCCCGCTGTACATTGTGCACCTGTCGGCCAGCCAGGCGCTCGAGGCGGTGGCCGAGGCCAGGGACGGCGGGCAGAACGTGTTCGCCGAGACGTGCCCGCAGTACTTGTTCTTGTCCCTGGACGACCTGGGCCGGCCGGAGTTCGAGGGCGCCAAGTTCGTCTGCTCGCCGCCGCTGCGCCCGAAGGACCACCAGGACTCGCTGTGGCGCGGGCTGCGGACGAACGACCTGTCGGTGGTGTCGACCGACCACTGCCCGTTCTGCTTCAAGGAGCAGAAGGAGCTCGGCCGGGGCGACTTCTCCAAGATCCCGAACGGCATGCCGGGCGTGGAGCACCGGATGGACCTGCTGCACGCCGGCGTCGCGGCGGGGCGGCTCACGCTGCCGCGCTGGGTGGAGGTGTCGTCCACGACGCCGGCCAGGATGTTCGGCCTGTACCCGCGCAAGGGCGTGATCGCGGCCGGATCGGACGCCGACATCGTGATCTACGACCCGCGGGCGCGGCAGACGCTGTCCGCGGCGACCCACCACATGAACGTCGACTATTCCGCGTACGAGGGCATGGAGATCGCCGGCCGGGTGGTGACCACGTTGTCCCGCGGTCACGCGGTGGTCGATGACGGCGAGTACACGGGCTCGCCGGGCCACGGCAGCTTCCTGGCCCGCAGCCTGAACCAGTACCTGCTATAGGCGGGACCCAGGGAGGGATGATGGATTTCGGGGTAGTTCTGCAGACCAACCCGCCCGCCAGCGAGGTGGTCGCGATGATGCAGCGGGCCGAGGACGCGGGCTTCTCCTACGGGTGGACGTGGGACTCGCACGTGCTGTGGCAGGAGCCGTTCGTCATCTACTCACGGATCCTGGCCACGACCTCGGCGATGACCGTGGGGCCGATGGTGACCAATCCCGGCACCAGGGACTGGTCGGTGACCGCGTCGCTGTTCGCCACGCTGAACGACATGTACGGCAACCGGACCATCTGCGGCATCGGCCGCGGCGACTCGGCCCGGCGCGTCATCGGCCAGCCGCCGATGACCCTGGCCACGCTGTCGGCGGCGATGGCCGTGATCAAGGGCCTGGCCGAAGGGCGTGAGGTGACGCACCACGGCCAGCCGCTGCGCATCCCGTGGGTACGGGACGGCAAGCTCGAGATCTGGATGGCCGCCTACGGGCCCAGGGCGCTCAAGCTGGCCGGCGAGCAGGCCGACGGCTTCATCCTGCAGACCGCCGACCCCGACATCGCGCGCTGGACCATCGGCACGGTGCGCTCGGCCGCGAAAGCGGCGGGACGCGACCCGGACGCGATCGGCATCTGCGTCGCGGCGCCCGCCTACGTCGGCACCGACGTGCCGCACCAGCGCGAGCAGCTGCGGTGGTTCGGCGGCATGGTCGGCAACCACGTGGCCGACCTGGTGGCCAGGTACGGGACGGACGGGCCGGTTCCGCACGAGCTGACCGACTACATCAAGGGCCGGGAAGGATACGACTACGCGCACCACGGCAAGGTGGACAACCCGTCGGTGGACTTCGTGCCGGACCAGATCGTAGACCGGTTCTGCCTGCTCGGCCCCGCCGGCGCGCACGTCGACCGGCTGCTCGAGCTGGCCGAGATCGGCGCCGACCAGTTCGCCCTGTACCTGATGCACGACCAACAAGACGCGACCCTCGCCGCCTACGGCGACGAGATCATCCCCGCGCTGAGCGGGCAGCAGCTGGGCTGAAGGCTCGTTCCCCGGCCTGGAAGCGGCGCCGAGGCGGGCGGGGATGCGAGCTACGTGCTGTCCGGTCCTGACGTAGCAGTCGCGGACGGCCCGGGGACCAGGCCTTCGACCTTCGGCAACACCTGCTGGTCGGCCAGCGCGATCTCCAGTTCACCGGCCACGGTCGGATGCAGCGGCGCCGGGTCGCCCGGACCCTGGACGTAGGGATCGGCCGAGCACAGCGCGTGGCCCGTGAACAGCGGGTCAGCCACCCCGAAGCCGAAGGTCTGCGCGCCCTGGGTCAGCACCGCGTTCAGCTGGGCCAGGCGTGCGGCCAGCACCTTCTCCTTGACCGCGGTGATGCCGTAGCGCCTCAGGCAGCCGATATCCGGCCCGAACGGCGAGTAGTACTCGTTGACCAGGACGGCGGGGCTGCCGGGCAGCTGGGCCAGGTCACCGAGCAGCTGATAGTAGCTGCGGGTGAAGTTGCCGAGCTGGGTGCTGAAGTACGCGGCGGATACCTTGTCGTTGCACACGGCGCTGGCCACGCAGAGCTTGGTCATCACCGACCACTCAACGTCGTCCGCGCCGACGCTGACGATGATCACCTTGGCGTGCGTGGCCCGCTCGGCCTCGACCAGCTGGGCCGGCGCCACCTGCCCGTCGCCGAGGACCTGGACGCCGAGCAGGCCGTTCTGGATGGTGGCGCCGCTGCAGGCCAGGTTCAGCACGTTCCAGTTGTTCACCGCGGCCAGGTCGGCGGCGTAGGAGTCGCCGCTGCGCCCGCAGGCCCGGTCCAGCGCGCTGGCGTTGGCGAGCGGCGGGTTGCCCACGGCGGCCGCGGTCGAATCGCCGATCACGACCGCCTGCACGCCGGGCAGCGGCTTGGCGACCGGCGGCGAGACCGGCTGGAGCGGATCCACGCCGACCAGGTCGTCGAGGGTCTTGACGCTGCGCAGCACTCCCGGCGTGCTCGACGCGGTCAGCAGGATCCCGCCGACGTTCACCGCGAGGACCACGGCGAGGCCCGCGACCACGGTCTTGGCCATCGTCGCGTGTGATTGCCGGCGCAGGCCGGCCACCGCGACCAGCGCGACGACGGCGAAGCCGACCGCGATGAGCGTCTCCCACTCGAAGTAGTGCGTCCAGCCCTGCGCTAGCTGCTGGCTCAGGCTCAGCTCGAGACTGCGCGGGCTGTCGGAACGGAGCAGCCGGGCGACCTGCCGGTCGATGGTGATGTGGGTGAGCTGCAGCAACGGCCGGATCGGGCCTTCGAATTGCGGCTTGGTCGGCATCACCTGGCCGAACAGGTCAAGCTCAGCCGGGCCCGACAGGCTGAACGACGAGAAGGCCGCCCCGACCTGCGCGGTCTGTCCGGCCGCGGAGACCGTCTGCAGCGGCGTGACCTGCAACGCCAACCAGATCGAACCAGCCGTGATGATGCCGAAGGCGAGGAGGTAGAAGGCGGCGATCCTGGTCAGTCGCAGGAATGAAGAAATCTCACGCTCTCCCGGGGACGATAGGGCCTCGCGTAAAGAAAACTACCCGCGAGGAGCCGGTCGCAACCCGTCACGCGGCCTGGTTGCCGGAGCTGGGCTTGCGCTCGAGGTCAAAGGTCATGCTCGCGCTCCAGGAAGCTCAGCGCCGCCCAGCCGAAGGGCACCGGAAGCCAGAAGGTCAGCAACCGGAACAGCAGCACCGCGCTGACCGCCACCGCGCCCGGCAGGCCCGCGGCGGTGAGCCCGGCGGTCAGCGCGGCCTCGACCGCGCCCAGCCCGCCAGGGGTGGGGATGATGGAGCCGATCGCGCTCCCGGTCAGGTACACAAAGCCGATCTTGGCGAAGGGAACCGACCGGCCGAACGCCGCGACGCACGCGGACAGGCACAAGATGTACGACAGGCTCAGCAGCAGCGTCCCGCCGATGCCCTCGGCCAGCTTGCGCGGCTGCTGCGCCACCTCGAGCAGCCTCGGCAGCACCTGGCCGAACGTCGGCGCCAGGCGCGCTCGCAGCAGCCGGCGCCCGGCGGGGACCGCGAGCGCCACGCCCGCGAGCACCACCAGCCCGGCCAGCACGAAGTAGGCCCACGTCGGCGGCTTGATCGGGTTCTTCGTCCCGGTACCGGCGATCGCGGCGAATATCACCAGCAGCAGGATGTGCAAGACGAAGGCCACCACCTGGGACACGCCGACGCTGGCCGCGGCGACCGGCGCGGGAATCTTTCTGCGCTGCAGGTACCGGACGTTCAGCGCGGCGCCTCCGACGGCGGCCGGCGTCACCAGCGTGACGAAGGAGCTGGCCACTTGGACGAGGAGCGTGCGCAGGAAGTTCAGCCGCTCGGCGACGTAACCCGACAGGGACAGCGCCGCGCCGACGTAGGTCGAGGCCGACAGGGCCAGCGCCGCGGCGCCCCAGCGCCAGTCGGCCGATCGCAGCACGTCGCCGAGACTGGCCCGGGCGAGTTCCCCGGCCAGCAGGTAGATGGCGACGACGCTCGCGACCAGCGTGACCAGGGTGCGTGGCCGGATGCGCTCCAGCTGCACGGGCGTGACTTCGCCGCCGGGCACGGCGGCGAGCAGTTGTTTGCGCAGGGCCGGCAGGACGTCCCGGCGGCGGCGCACCGCCTTCCTGGTCGGGCGGGCGAGCGCGACCGGCTGGAGCAGCGGCAGCACGGCTACCAGCTCGCCGCCGCCGACCTTCTCAACCGCCAGCCCGGCGCTCTTGTCCGGTCCCACGTACAAGGCGAGCTCGGTGATGAGCTGGGCCAGGTCGAGGTGTATCTGCAGGTCGCTGGCTGCCACGTCGCCGTCGCCGGGGTCGAGCAACACGACCTGGCTGTCGGCGGTGAACAAAATGCGGTCCGCGGTGAGCCAGCGGTGGGTGACGTGGTGCGCGTGCAGCCGGGTCACCTCGTCCCATATGCACCCGAGCTCGGCATCGGTGCACCCGGGGTTCCGCTGCGCCAGCGTCGTCCCTTCGCAGTGATCGTAGGCCAGCACGGCGGCTTCGGGCCCGACCCGGACCAGGGTCCGCAACCGCGGCGTGGCCACGCCCGCGTCTTCGGTCGCGTACGTGAGCAGCGCCCGGCGCTCCACCGTGTGGTCGACCGTAAGCGGGGCGTTGCGTGACACCTGCCCTTGCACCCGGACCGCGCGGTACAGCCGGTAGAACGCCCCGGCCGCCTGCTGGTCCCGGTCGTACACGACGATGTCGAGCTGGTTGCCGTCATCGGCTGTCACCGAGTAGTGACGGGATCCGGCCACGCCGGCGCCGGGTACTTGCGTGCCGACCTGCCAGACCCGCCGGATCGCGGTCACCGCCAGCCCCCCGGCGGACAGGGCCGTCGCGATGTCCAGGGCCGTGGGACGCTGCGACGTGGAGCCGGCGGCGTACCGGACGGCGAGGCCGATCGCGCGGCCGACCAGCAGCGTGAGCAGGATGGACAAGACCGTCGAGTGCCGGGCCGCGAGCTGCACGATCGAGTACACGCCGATGGCCAGCCCCAGCGCGTTCCGCCAGCCCGGGCGGCCGGCCAGGCCGATCATGGTGGCGTAGGCGACCAGGGCGGCCAGCGCGGGGTCGAGGGCGTCGGCGTGGCTGGTATGCGACATGACGATCGCGTCGTACAGCCGGACGGCCGCGGCGCGGGAGAGCAGCACGTTGACGA
>JASIGD010000454.1 GCA_030045295.1 Streptosporangiaceae bacterium | reverse complement strand
GCGAGTCCGGCTGCCGCGGCGTCGGTGACCCGGGTCCCCAGCGCGCGCAGCGCGCCGGCGGCCAGCAGGGTGTCCCGGGCGCGCAGCGGGTTCGCGATCGAGGCCGGCCGGTCGCCGAGCGCGGCCAGGACGAGGGCGCGGTTGGTGATGGACTTCGATCCGGGCAGCCGGATACGCCCGCTGACCGGGCTGGCCGCGGCGGGAGCGGGCCAGGTCCGGTCCTGGTCGTGGTCGGCGTGCATACGGCTGAGCGTACTGTGTCGACCCGGGCAGACGACCCTCCTGTACCCCCCGCCGGAACTCCTGGGGATCCATTCCCCAGGCCCCCCGCGGGGGTTTGGCGGAGCCGAATACCGGTTATGAAATGCCAATCCCCGCTAAACGGGACGTGTCCGGATGGCATTCACCAAGGGAAGTTTGCATGTGCGGTCGGTTCGTGTCGGCGCGCAAGCGCCTCGAACTCCTCGAGGAGTTCGAAATCGAGCGCGACCGCGTGGCTGACGGACCTGATCCCGAGCCGGACCCGGACTACAACGTCGCGCCGACCAAGCGGGTGTACGCGGTGATGGAGCGGCGTCCCGGCGACCACGAGCCGCCAGGACGTGAACTGCGCGTGGTGCGCTGGGGCCTGGTTCCCTCCTGGGCCAAGGACGCCTCGGGCGCCGGCAGGCTCATCAACGCGCGGGCCGAGACCGTCGCGGTCAAGCCCGCGTTCAGGCGTGCCTTCGCCAGGCGCCGCTGCATCCTTCCCGCCGACGGCTACTACGAGTGGCAGGCCGTAACCGAGCAGGGCAAACAGCGCAAGCAGCCGTACTACATTTACCGCCACGACGGTGCCGCGCTTGCCTTCGCCGGAGTCTACGAACTCTGGCGAGATGAGGCGCTGCCCGCTGATCATGAACGCGCCTGGCTGTGGACGGCCGCGATCATCACGACCCAGGCGACCGACGACGTCGGCCAGATCCACGACCGGATGCCCATGGTGATAACGCGCGATCACTGGGCTGACTGGCTCGACCCGGACAACTCCGAACCAAGCCAGCTTCAAGCGACGATGCTGCCCGCGATGGCAGGCGGCCTGACGTCACACCCCGTATCAACGGCTGTCAACTTCGTGCGGAACAACGGACCCGAGCTGATCGTGCCGCTCCCGCCCCCGGCTTCCGCCGACAAGGAGAAGCCGCCCGGCGAGTTGTTCTGAGTCCGCGGCACGCGGCTGCGGCTCACCCGAGCCCGGGCTGCGGTTCGCACGCGGACGGGAGGCGAGGACACCAGTGGAAACTACCGTCGCCCGTAAGCGCCTTGAGGAGATGCGCGACGAACTTGACCGGTCGATCGCCATCCTGCAGGGCGAACGCCCCGCGCCGCTGGCCGGCGAGGGGTACCCGCACGACTCCGCCGATGCCGGCTCCACTTTGTCCGAGACCGATCGCACCGAGGCGATCCTCGACTCGGCCCGCAGCCAGCGAGCCGAGGTGCTCGCCGCGCTGGCCCGCATCGACGACAATTCGTACGGCCGCTGCGTCGACTGCGGGGTCGAGATCGCCGAGGGTCGGCTCGACGCGCGGCCGGACGCCGCCCGCTGTGTTAACTGCCAGGCCAAGCGGGCCCGGCGGCGCTAATCTCCCGTCCCAGGAACTCTGACCACCAGCTCCCGGTCAGCCGTTCACCTGCGGCTGGCTCACGATAAGCGACCGGAGCTGCCGCGTCACGGAATGACGGACCGCGCCGCCGTGTTGAACGCGGCATGGCAGTCGCCTCGCCGCCTCGCGGCATGCTGAAGCTAGTCTCCGATTCGGGCGCGGTATCCTCCCGCTCATACGGTCTGCAGGTTCGCAGCCCGGTTCCGTACTACCCCGAGGGGGTGGGTCCCGTTCCGGAGACAGTGGGTCCGGAGACGCTCGAAGAGCGCGATCAGCGCTTCGAGCAGGAGGTGCTGCCCTACCTGGATCAGTTGTACTCCGCGGCGCTCCGGATGACTCGCAATCCAGCGGACGCGGAAGACCTGGTGCAGGAGACGTTCGCCAAGGCGTACGCCTCTTTCCATCAGTTCCAGCGGGGTACGAACCTGAAGGCGTGGCTGTTCCGGATCCTGACCAACACCTTTATCAACACCTACCGCAAGCGCCAGCGTGAGCCGCAGCGGTCGGGCGCGGAGGACGTCGAGGACTGGCAGCTGGCGCGGGCGGCGTCGCATACGTCAGGGGGATTGAAGTCGGCCGAAGCGGAGGCACTGGAACGGCTGCCTGATTCGGACATCAAGGAGGCGCTCCAGGCGCTTCCCGAGGAATTCAGGATCGCGGTCTACCTGGCCGACGTCGAGGGATTCGCGTACAAGGAGATCGCGGACATCATGGAAACGCCGATTGGCACCGTGATGTCACGTTTGCACCGTGGACGGCGTCAGCTGCGGGAACTGCTCCAGGATTACGCGGCGGAACGCGGATTGGCAAGGACCGGCTCCGACGCCTCCTTGCCGGGGGAGGAAGCGCAATGAGCTGCGGAAAGCCGCATGAGACGCCGTGTACCGAGGTGCTGGACCGGGTCTACGGTTACCTGGACGGCGAACTTGACAACATCGACTGCGCGAAGATCCGCCAGCACTTGGAGGAATGCGGCCCCTGCTTGCGGGAGTACGGCCTCGAGGAAGCGGTTAAGCGCCTCGTGCACAAGCACTGCGGCTGCGACCCGGCGCCGGCGGACCTGCGGGAGAAAATTCTCGTCCGCATCAGAGAAGTCCGGGCGACCATCGAGTTTGCTGAGTAACAAGTCCGGGCGACCATCGAGTTCGCTGAGTACAACGCTCTATCATGCATCACCCAAAGCGACCCGATTTGCCAGATGTGTGGCAATTGCGCCGGATGTGCCGCCTCTGATCGCCCATTGTGACTATCGCGCTCACGGTTTGCTCACAACGAGATTTGGGTCTGCGACAAGTGTTGTCGCCACGTTATCCTTGACCTCGGACAATATTGCTGAGCTGTAGGTAGTGGGATGTTTAGGGAGGTCAGCTCATGCGTCCATCCGGCGGAATAACCCCTGCCGCGGGTGAGGTGACAGCGGACCCGGGCTGGGCGATTGCCCTGCCCGGGAGCACGTGGGGGTAGGGGTATTGGAGCACGGTTCGCGTCTCACGCTCCTGGCGGTGAAGGGGGGAGGTTCGGCTAGGCTCTCGTGGCCCGCGCGGCTGTACGTCGGCGCCGTGGTCGCCGCCGCCGTTACGGTGATCGTCCGCGGCCCGTTCGGCGGTATCGCCTGGTGGCGCGAGGTCGTCGTCCTCGGTCTGCTGGTCGTGGTCTTCGAGTCGACCGCGACGGTGCTTCGTCCGAGGGAACTCGCGTGGTCGCCCAATTCCTCCGCCACCCTGGCCGCCGCCGTCCTGGTGGGACCGGTCGGCGCGGCCCTGGTGGGCGCTTGCACCGTATTCGGACTGCGACGCGGTCCCTCGCCGGCCCAGCGCGCCTTCAATACGGGCATGATGGCCCTGTCCGCCTACCTGGCCGGCCAGGCGTTTGTCGCCCTGGGCGGGCAGGTCGGCGTACCCGACGCCACCTCGTTCCCGGACGTCATCGGGCCGTTCGTGGTCGCGGCCGCCGTGCACGTGGTCACGAACCACGTGCTCCTCGCGGGCGTCCTCTGGCTGACCAGCCACCCTGATTCCTCCGGCCGCCGTGCCCCGCTGGGCGTGAGCCTCAAGCTGATCGCGTCCGATCTCGGATACGGGGCGTTCGGCCTGCTCATCGCGGCGCTGTGGAGCGTGGTCGGGCTCTTCGCGCCGGTCTTGGTGCTGATCCCGCTGTTCGTCGCGCGCTGGGCCGTGGCGCAGATCGCGGAGCAGCAGCGCTCCTACGAAGCCACCGTGGGCGCGCTGTGCCAGGCGGTCGAGACCAAGGACCTCTACACCCGCGGTCACAGCGAGCGGGTCTCTCGCGGGTCGGTCATGATCGCGCGTGAGATCGGCCTGCGGGGCGCGCGGGTCGAGGCCATCAGGTACGCCGGGATGCTGCATGACGTCGGCAAGCTCGGCGTGCCCACGAACGTGCTGCAGAAGACGGGAAAGCTGACCGAGGAGGAATACGCGGCGATCCAGCTCCACCCGATGCGCGGGCTCGACATCCTCAGGGAGATCGGGTTCCTCGACGAGGCGCTGGCCGGGATCAAGCATCATCACGAAAGGATTGACGGCCGCGGCTATCCGATGGGCCTGGCCGGCGACGAGATCCCCGAGTTCGCCAGGATGCTGGCGGTCGCCGACGCCTTCGACTCGATGACGTCCACCCGGTCCTACCGCGGGGCCCGCCCGGTCGACGAGGCGATCGAGGAGCTGAACAGATGGTCGGGTACGCAGTTCGACCCGGCGTTCGTGGCTGCGTTCGTGGCCGCCATCAGGCGTGAAGGCTGGCATCGTCGCGAGGCGGCCGTTCTGGCCGCCGATGAGCTGCCCGTGATCACGGCCCGCGACCACGACGACCCAGGTGCGCCGCTGCCGGCCATCGCCGGCGAGGAGCGCAGCTCACATCGCAGCAACGCGAACTTGGACTGAAGGCTCAGCCTCTGATGACCGAACGACGACTCGAGCTCCGCGGGTTTCCCTGGCAGGTGAGGGATTCCGCCCTGCTGCTGCTCGTGGTGGCGGCCGGCGTGGTGCTCGTCGCCTCGGTGGCGCAGACCGCAGTGGCGGGCCTGCGGGATCCGCACATCGCGCTGGCGTTCGGCGTGCTGATCGCGTTCGGCGAGGTCCTCCGGCTGAACCTGCCGGGTGACCGCGAGTCGGCCCCGATCGGCTTGGCCGGGGCGCTCGCCTACGCCCTGCTCATCCGGGTCGGGGTCCACCCGGTCCACTACAGCGCCGAGCAGGTCGTGACCGTCACCGCCATCGGCATGATCGTCGGAGCGCTGCCGCACCTGGCCGTGGGCCGCCCGGCCAAGCTGAGCGGAATGGCCTCGCGCCTGCTCTGCGTGGCGTGCGTCGCCTTCATCTTCCGTCCGCTCGCCGGGAACAGCGCCGTGGCCACCCACTGGGGGCTCGCGTTCTCGCTGATGACGTCCCTGGTCGTACTCGCCCTGCTGCTCGAGACGGTGCTGGAGGCGCTGGTGCGGGTGGACGAGCAGCGCGCCAGGTTCGGTGTGGCGCTGGTGGACGAGATGCGCGTCCAGCTGCCGCTGGGCGCGGCGGTCGGGGCGTCGGCCCTGCTCATCGCGTTCGCCGCCGAGGTCATGGGGCTGGCCGCGCTGGCCACCTTTACCGCCCCGCTGCTCGTCACGCAGGTCGCGTTCCGCCGCTACGCCGGTATCCGGGCCACTTACCTGCAGACCGTGCGCGCGCTGGCCAAGGTCACCGAGATCGGCGACTACGTGGACACCGGCCACTCCGAGCGGGTGAGCAGGCTCGCGGTCGCCGTCGGCCGCGAGCTCGGCATCCACGAGCCCGAGCTGCTCGAGCTCGAGTACGCCGCGCTCATGCACGACATCGGCCAGCTCTCGCTGCACGATCCGATCCCCGGCGGAGCCACGGTCCTGGTCTCCCGCCAGGACCAGCAGCGCATCGCCGAGCTGGGCGCCGACGTGATCCAGCAGGCGCACGTCCTGGGCTCGGTGGCCGAGATCGTCCGCAGGCAACACGAGCCCTACCGGAGCCTTGAGGTGGCGCATGAAGGCTACCGGGGGCGTCCGGCTCCCGCGGGTCGCCCGGATCACGCCGTGGGCGAGTCCCCGGGGCCGCCGTTGAGCAGCCGCATCATCAAGGCCGCCAACGCGTTCGACGACCTGGTGGGCAGCTCGCTGGATCCCGCCCGCGCCGCCGCGGCCGTGCAGCAGCTCCGGCTGGACACGGCCAGCGAGTACGACCCGGACACGGTCGAGGCCCTGGGCCGGGTGGTGAGCCGCCGGTCCATCATCCAGCTCTGACCGCCAGTAGGCTGGCCTAATGCTCGATTCGGTGCTTGTCGCCAACCGCGCCGAGATCGCCAGGCGGGTGATCCGGACGGCCCGCCAGATGGGGATCAGGGCCGTCGCGGTGTATTCGGACGCCGACGCGGATCTGCCGTACGTCCGCGAGGCAGACGAAGCGGTCCGCATCGGCCCGGCCCCGCCCGCCCAGAGCTACCTGGACGCCGCGGCGGTTATCGACGCGGCTCGCAAGACCGCGGCGTCCGCGGTTCACCCGGGCTACGGTTTCCTCGCCGAGAACGCGGACTTCGCCCGTCAGGTCCTGGCCGCCGGGCTGACCTGGGTCGGCCCCGATCCGGCCGCGATCGAGCAGATGGGTGACAAGATCCGGGCCAGGAACCTGATGGAGCGCGCGGGCGTGCCGGTCTCGCCGGGCAGCCGCGAACCGGTCGGCGACGTGGCCGCGGCCGTCGCCGAGGCCAACCGGATCGGCTATCCCGTCATGGTCAAGGCGGCGGCCGGCGGCGGCGGGATCGGCATGGGCGCGGCGGCCAACCCCTCCGATCTTCGCGCCGCGTTCGAGACGGCCCGGTCGCGTGCCGAGCGGTTCTTCGGCTCTCCGGAGATCTTGATCGAGCGCTACGTCGCGCACGCCCGCCACGTCGAGGTGCAGATCCTGGGCCTGGCCGACGGGCGGGTGCTCGCGCTGGGCGAGCGTGACTGCTCGGTGCAGCGGCGTCATCAGAAGGTAGCCGAGGAAACGCCGTCACCGGGGGTGTCCGCCGGGCTGCGCGAGCGGATGCTGGCCGCCGCCGTCCGGGCCGGGCAGGCGGTGGGGTACCGGGGCGCCGGGACCGTCGAGTGCCTGGTCGAGGCCGGCACCGACTCGTTCGTCTTCCTGGAGATGAACACCCGGCTGCAGGTCGAGCACCCCGTCACCGAGCTTGTCACCGGTATCGACC
>JASIGD010000453.1 GCA_030045295.1 Streptosporangiaceae bacterium | reverse complement strand
AGGATCATCAACGGGAAAGCGAAGGTGAACAGCGCGTACTCGGCACTGCGCCAGAAGCTGCGCTGCTCCAGTAGCGCCTGCCTGGCGGCGAGGCGAACCGATCTGGTCACGTGTGATTCTTTCTTCGGCTTGGCTGATACGGGTTCTACGGATCCTGGTCTGCGCCGGTGAGCTGCAGGTACGTGTCTTCGAGGCTGGGCGCGGTGACGGCGAGGCCGTCCAGGTCGCCGAGGCTGTTCTGCTGCGCCCAGTCAAGGAGCCGGCGCAGCGTCGTCGCGGCGTGCTCGGTGTGGCAGACCGACAGCGGGCCGCAGACGGCCAGATCGATCCCGTCCGGGAGCGCGACCTCGCCCTGGCGCAGGGCCGATGGGGTGGTAAAGGAAATCCGGGTGGCCAGGCCGGCCCGGACGGCGACCTCGTGCGTCGTCCCGGCCAGTTCGATCCGGCCCGCCTTCAGGATGGCGATCCGGTCGGCCAGCCGTTCCGCCTCATCCAGGTAGTGCGTGGTGAGCAGGATCGTCTTGCCGAGCCCGCGGAGGTTCTCGATGGCCGCCCAGCACCGGCGGCGCGCCTCCGGGTCGAAGCCGGTGGTCGGCTCGTCGAGGAAGATCAGGTCGGGATCGCCCGCCAGGGCCAGGGCGAAGTCCAGCCGCCGGCGCTGACCTACGGACAACTTGCGCACCTGGGTGTTGCTGACCTCGGCAAGCTCCACGACCTCGAGCAGGTCACCGAGCGGGCGGGGTTTGGGGTAGTAGGTCCGCCACAGGTCGAGAAGCTCGGCTACGCGAGCCTGCCGGGGAAAGCCGCATTCCTGCAAGACCATCCCGGCCCGCTGGCGGAGCTTGGCCGCGTGCACCGCGGGATCCAGGCCGAGGACACGGACCAGCCCGGCCGTCGGCGGCCGGAAGCCCTCCAGGATCTCCAGGGTCGTGGTCTTACCCGCGCCGTTCGGTCCGAGCAGGCAGAACACCTCGCCGCAAGCGACGTCGAAATCCACGCCGTGCAGGACCTCGGTAGCGCCGAAGCTCATCCGCAGGCCGCGGACCTGGACGGCGAGGCGACCGGTCACCCGCTCATCTGTGACGCACATGTCAGTCATCACCGGGATTATATGAAGGAGGCAGCAGTTGATTAACCCCGCGAGCGGAGGCCAGCGGGCGGCGCGTGGTACCGGACAAGCCGTCGGCTTTAGAGTTTTCCCATGGCGGATTCCGAACCCGGCAGCGAGGTGGCCCCGAGCGAGCTGCGCGCCTCGCACGAGGACCGGGACCGGGTGGTGGAGCTGCTGCGAGTGTCCGCGGGAGACGGGCGGCTGACCGCGGAGGAACTCGACGAACGGCTGGAACTGGCCCTGTCGGCGCGCACGTACGGTGAGCTGGCGAAGCTCGTCTCCGACCTGCCCGCCGCCGGGTCCGGGGCGAGCGTGCCGGCGCCCAGGGTCAAGGACGTCGTGCGTATCGAGTGCGGCAGCGGTCACGCGAAGCGGGACGGCCGGTGGGTCGTGCCGCAGCGGATCGAGGCGCGGGTCAGCAGCGGCCACGTGAAACTGGATTTCACCCAGGCCGTCATCACGCAGCGAACGCTCCAGCTTGACGCGGAAGTGCGCAGCGGTCACATGATCCTCATCACCAAGCCGGGCATCGTGGTGGACACCGACGACGTGGCGGTCCGCAGCGGCCACGTGAAAGTCCGCGCGCCGTGGGGACCCGACGTGCCCGAGCTGCTGCGGATCGAGGTGGCGGGCAAGGTGGGCAGCGGTCACTTCGTCGCGCGGCCGCCGCGCCGGACGTTCTGGCAGTGGCTGACTAGGCAGCCGGGGCGGTACGAGATCGCGGCGCGCTGACATTGACCCTCGTCGTGGTCTCCGGCGCGCCGGGCACCGGCAAGTCGACGATCGCCCGTGAGCTGGGATCAGGGCCGCCATCGGCTGACGGGATATCCCGCCACGGTCGTGAGTTGCCCGGCGGCCTGCCCTGATGGCAGGCTGTCGGGGTGCCCACCCGTCTCGTGCACCTGGTCATCGACGCGGCCGAGCCGGCCAGGCTGGCCCGGTTCTGGGCCGCCGCCCTCGGCTGGGAGATAGCCGCCGAGGAACCCGGCGAGGTCGACGTGTGTCCCCGCGGGTACAGCTACCCGGACCCGGTGGCGCTGCCGCTGGTGATCGTGGCGGTCCCGGAGGCCAAGAGCGGCAAGAACCGCGTTCACCTGGACCTGGCCACTGAATCGCCCGAACACCAGGCGGCCGAGGTAAACCGGCTGCTCGGCCTGGGCGCGGTGCCAGCCGACGTCGGCCAGGGCAAGGTTCCGTGGGTCGTGCTGGCCGACCCGGAAGGCAACGAGTTCTGCGTCCTGGACCCGCGACCCGTTTACTCCGGCACCGGGCCGGTCGCCGCGGTCGTGGCCGAGTGCCTCGATCCCGCAGCGGTGGCCGGATTCTGGGAGCTGGCCACGGGCTGGGTGCGGAGCGAGTCGATCGACGACGGGGTATCGCTGCGCTCGCCCGCGGGAACCGGGCCGTTCCTGGAGCTGCTGCGGTCCGCGGACGTGAAGACGGTCAAGAACCGGGTGCACCTGGACGTGGCCCCGTTCCAGGGCGAGGATCACGTGACCGCGGTGGCGGCGCTGCGCGAGGCCGGCGCGGTGCCGGTCGACGTCGGCCAGGGCGGCGTGTCCTGGACCGTGCTCGCCGACCCGGAAGGCAGCGAGTTTTGCGTGCTGTCGCCACGATGACACCCGCCGAGTCACGGTATCTGGCGCAGATCCAGGCCGAGCTGAGCCGGCTCGTCCGCTACGACGACGAGTCGATCGTGCATGAGGTGTGGATCAGGCAGCGGTACGACCTTGGTGCTATGCCGAGCTTCGCGCCGGCCAGGACGGCGGCGGTCCGGACGGCCTGGCACGAAGCCGGGCATGTCGTCGCGGCGCTGGCGGTCGGGGCGCGGTTCAGTTCCGCCAGCATCCGCCACGGTGCGGCCAGCCAGGGCCGGGTGCACGGCATCTCGGGCGGCGGTGATCAGGCATTCGTCATCGACGCGGCCGGGCAGATAGCCGAGCGGCTGCGGGACTGGTCCGTGCTGACCGGCGACGACCAGCTACACGCGTGGCTCGCGACGTGGCGCGGGGACGGCGGCGACGCGCGGCGGTTCCGGCGCTCCATCCGCGCGCGCTTCGGCGACGACCAGCTGGCGGCCTGGCGTTATAGCGAGCAGGCGCTGACCCCGCTGCGGCTGCGGATCGGCCGGGTGGCCAGGGCGTTGCTCGTGCATCCGCGGTACTTGCCCTACCGTGTGGTAGCGGCGATCGCCGAGGACGGCTAGGCGGACTGGTACCAGCGGGGGAAGTCCGCGAGCGAGTCGAGTACCACGTCGGCGCCCGCGCTGGCTAGCTCGCGGGGCGAGAACGAGCCGGTCGCGACGCCGACCGCCCGCGCCTCGGCCTGCACGGCGGCGGCCATGTCCGGCGGGCTGTCGCCGACGTAGGCGGCCGCGTTCAGGACCCGCAGCACCGCCGCCTTCTCCGGCCCGTGTACGTGGGTGAACAGCTCGTCGGCCGCCAGCCCGACGGCCCGCAGGCTGGGCTCCACGGACACGGGATGCTTGGCCGTGATGATCACCACGCGTTCCCCGGCGGCGCGGACCGCCGCCAGGGCCTCGTGCGCTCCGGGCAGGGTGGTGGTCAGCTGCGGCGCCAGCCGCACGTAGTGCCGCCGGTAACACGTGACAGCCGCGACGTGCTGGACGGGCGGGAACCAGAACGCCACCTCGTCTTCCAGCTTGATCCCGAGCCTGCCGTCGACCGCGGCCAGATCGATGTGGGTCGCCGTCTCCCGGGATAGTTCGGCAAAGGCGGCCATGATAGCGGGCCGCGAGTCGATCAGCGTCATGTCCAGGTCAAAACCGACCGGACCGCGCAGCCGGATCACCTCAGCATTCTGCCACGCCGGTTGTCTAGAATCGTGATCGTGGCCGATCGCGTGGAGGAACATTTCCGGTTGTTCAACGCGGCTGTCCGCAGCCGCGACTGGACGGCATTCCTGGCGACATTCACGCCAGATGCCGTGATGAGATTCGACGGGATCCCGGTGGGGCCATACCTAGGGTTGGAGCAGATCGCCCGCGGCTACGCCGAGCGGCCGCCTACGGACACCATGACCTGCCTTTCCGTCGCGCGAGACGGCGACCACGAGGACTTCGCCCGCTTCGGCTGGGACGCCGGTGGAGGGGGCACGCTGCGTCTGTCCTGGCGCGAGGGAGCGATAGCCGCGCTGACCGTCACGCTCGAACAGTGACCGCGACGTACTGGAGAAACAGCCATGACATGGGAAGAACTGCTCGCCTACTGCCTGGCCAAGCCGGGCGCCTGGCAGGACGAGCCCTGGGAAGGCGATGTCGTGGTCAAGGTGGGCCCGAAGATCTTCGCGTTCTTCGGGTCCGGTGGGAGTCCGTCGGTGGGCCTCAAGTGCGGCGCCTCCCGCGAGATCGCTGATGAGTGGCTGCTGCGGTATCCGGCTGACGCCTCCGTGATGGCCTATATCGGCCGTTCCGGGTGGAACTCGCTGCGGATCGGCGGCGCCATTGCCGACGATGAGCTCATCGAGGCCGTCGATACGTCCTATGCGGCGGTCGTCAGTAAGCTGCCCAAGAAAGACCGTCCCGTCTAATCACGTCACGGCGTGCCGGTCGTACCGTGATTCACGGCCTGGTCCGGAATGATCCGGGCACCCAGATGCTGACATTAGCGAGCGGTCGATATTAGCCGACCGACGCATCCTGGCTTCCATTATTTATAATGGCCGTCGTGACAAGTGACGGGCATTCGGGACCCGCCGGGTCCTTCTCCCTGAGCGGGGTTTCCCGCCTGCCCGGCCCGGACGCTGGCGCCGCGGATCCTGAGCCGGAACCCCTTCCCGCCATACCGGTGTCGGCCGGGGCGCTCATCTTCGACCTGGCCGGCCGTCTGCTGATCCTCAAGCCGACGTACAAGAGCGGCTGGACGATCCCGGGCGGCGTCATGGAGGCGAACGGGGAGACGCCATGGGAGGCGTGCCGGCGCGAAGTGCGCGAGGAGTGCGGCATTGAGCTACACCGCGCGCGGCTGGCCTGCATGGATTTCCGCCGCCCGCGCCCGGGCCGTCCCGGGGGGATCCGCTTTCTCTTCGACTGCGGCCGCGTGGAAAACAAGGTCCTGGCCGCCGTCGCGGTACAGCCCGAGGAGATTTCCGAGTACCGGCTCGCCGACGTCCCCGACGCGCTCGGGCTGCTCAGGCGCCCGATCCGGCGCCGAGTAAGGGCGGCGTTGCGCGGCAACCGGCTGGTCTACCTGGAAAACGGCCGACCGGTCCCGGAGGTCGGCAGGCGCGCCTGACGCCCCGCGTTCCGCCTCAGCAACGCCGCCACCGAACCTCGCTTGCGAACGTCGCTACCGAACGTCGCTTGGGAACGTCGCTACCGGACGTCGCTAGCGGACGACCAGGCAGAACGGGTGCCCGGCCGGGTCTTGATAGACGCGCCACGGTACCGGCTCTCCGGCCGGGCCGGGCCGGGGTGAGACGTGCTCGGCGACCAGCACGGCGCCGGCGGACGCCACACGGTCATGAGCCGCGGCCAGGTCGTCGACCAGGATGTCGAAGTGGACACGCGAGGTCTGTTCGGCCAGCGGCGTGGCGGTGGCCTGGAAGGAGAGCCGCTGACCGTGCGGGGGCGGCTCGAGCGTGACCCAGCCCGGGTACCACTCCACCGGGGTGCCGCCGAGCAGGCCGGCCCAGAATCGCGCGAGCGGCCACGGCTCTTTGCAGTCCAGCACCACTTCCCTGATCCAGCCGATGACCACTTCGCCGCTCATCGGATCATGATGGCATCGGCTTGCCGAAGCCGCGCGGGAACCGGTACACCGCATCCCCGGTGCGGATGCCGGTCGTGCTTGCGTTAGCGAAGCAGACGGCCCTCTCGGCGGGCTAGCTCGGACTGGCCGGCGGCGCGCATCGCCTCCAGGGGGGCGGGCTCGATACCGGTCATCAGCTCGACCTGGCGGGCGGCCTGGTGGAGCAGCAGGTCAAAGCCGCTGACCACGATCGCGCCCCACTTCGCCGCGGCCTGCGCAAGGGGGGTAGGCCACGGGCTGTAAACCACGTCGAGCACGGCTGCTGGCCCAGGGCGGTCAACTCCGAATCGTTCGGGAT